>CAYGTP010000019.1:0-23038 GCA_964352875.1 uncultured Candidatus Saccharibacteria bacterium | reverse complement strand
AAGTCGACAAACGCTTCGAACAAGTCGACAAACGCTTCGAACAAGTCGACAAACGTTTTGATATGTTAGAGTCAGAAATCAAAGCGCTGCGTGAAGAAACCAGGTCAATTAGGCGAGAATTAGAAAAGGTTCCAGACGACATTGACACTACTTACGCCGGGACACTGAATGACCTCCTGGAGAGAATTGCGTTAATTGAAACTAAGCTAGGCATAGCCAAGTAAGAAAAGGTTATTTCAGCCGTCTACTCAAGACAACGACTGTGCCATGGTTACAGCTGTTACTCTTAGACAACATGTCAAAACCTAGCTCTAAAACCGCTCCTGAAGCGGCCTATACTACTGGTATCCCAGCCACACCGTTGGCCTTTTTGTTGTATATATCACGGCGGTTTGTATGGATTGCACTCGGCGGTTTACTGATGGTGGTTATTGCACAAGTTGCTGAACTGGGTGAAATCTATGTCATATCTGAACTGGTAGATGAATTTAGCAATACGACTGATACAGCAGTTCAATTGGATATATTGCTGTTTTGGGGCGCGCTGTTTGTTGGTTTGGGTGTTGTCGATCGAATCGCTTGGCGGGTGAGTGGTTTTCTTACTATAGCCTGGGCAATTAAGGCTGATTCAGAGGCATATAAAGTACTGTACCGCTATGTCACAAAACATAGCCACGGGTATTTCATTAATCGATTTGCAGGCGCAATTTCAAATAAAATATCAAACGCAGCAGGTAATAGCGCTGACCTTATAATGCGCCTTGCGTGGGATATTTTACCCGAGGCAGTATCACTGTTAGTGACTGTGTGGCTTCTTACTAATATTCATTGGGGGTTAGGTGCCGTTTTCTTCTTGACGTTAGTTGGAGTATTTTTCTTTAATTTGGCTTGGGTAAAACGACGACGGCCGATGGTAGTTGCGTATTCAGCCGCATCTTCAGCTTTTCGAGGAGTTGGCGTAGATTTGATTAGTAATATAGGTGCAATGCGTCAATATGCAAGACGTACAGACGAACTCGAACAACTTGATACAGTATTGCATGATCGGGTAAGTAAAGACTTTAGGCAGAGCTATTTCGGTGAGTGGCTCATGGTTATAAATGGTGTTTTTGGAGTATTGCTCATGGTAGCTATCGTTTCGGGAGTGTACATCATGCTCCAAAACGACTTGGCCACGGCGGGGCAACTAGTGCTTGTCTTATTGTTACTAGCGCGGGTTGGCTATACCTTTAATGTGATGGGTCAACAGATGAATGGGTTCGTCCGGCGGTATGGAGAAATTGAAGAAGGTCTTGATGAAGTGTTAGTTCCGTATGAAATAGTGGATCTTCCTGCCGCTAAAAAACTAAAGGCAACGGGAGGAGAGATCGTCTGGCAAAATGTCACCTTTGAGTTTGGTAATAATGCTGTCTTTAAAAATTTTGATTTAACTATCCAAGCGGGCCAGCGGGTTGGGTTGGTTGGATCTTCGGGAGCTGGGAAGACGACGTTTGTGTCGCTTCTCCTGCGGCAGCATGAGCTGACGACTGGAGAGATCTTGATCGATGAGCAAAATATTGCGGCAGTAACTCAGGATTCACTCCGCGCTAATATTGCTGTCGTACCACAAGAGCCGATGCTGTTTCATCGAACAATTCGAGAAAATATCGCTTACGGCAAACCGCACGCTACGATGAAAGAAATTGAGGCAGTGGCCAAAAAAGCACAGGCACATAAATTTATCATGAGTTTGCCCGAAGGGTACGACACTTTAGTGGGTGAGCGAGGAATCAAGCTTTCAGGGGGGCAAAAGCAACGGGTGGCAATAGCGCGTGCGATGTTGAAAGACTCTCCAATCTTGATTCTTGACGAAGCTACCTCTGCCCTTGACAGTGAAAGTGAGGTGGAGATTCAGCGCGCCCTGCATCGTCTGATGCGTGGCAAAACGGTTGTAGCGGTAGCGCACCGACTCTCGACGTTGCGCGAGATGGATCGTATTATTGTGCTCGATAAAGGTAAAATCATTGAAGATGGTTCGCATACTGCACTTGTCGAGTATGGTGGCGTCTATGCCAAACTTTGGCACCATCAAGCGGGGGGCTTTTTGCAGGATTAGATATTAGCAATTACAATTACTGCAATGGCAGAAAAATTACCAAATTCTGAGATCATACACATAGACTCTGAACGTTTTAAATCCCGACTGCGTTTGCTGATGGAGTGCAAGCCTAAGATGGCCAGAGAATACGAAGCCATAAGGCATATGGACGAACGATTGCGAGGCATTGATCCGAGCAAGCCCATGTTAGTGGATGCACTTGCCAAGTTTGCCCAATTTTGGGACGTTGATCCGCTTTTCTTTATGTGTGAAGAGAGTTTTTTGATGGAAAATCCAGATATGATTCGTCCGGAAGAAGATTAGGAGGTGAATGTCTCTAAGGCTCTCAACGCATAACGTTTGATTTCCGTGTCGATAGTTGGGTTGTTTTCAATTTTTTCGTGAATATGAGGCATCTCAAATTATACCGCACGTAACTTCAGGGCCTAGGCCGTAGTATGATATAGCATAGATGCTATATCGGGTATAAATAGAAAGTGCGCTATAATTAGAAAAATAATTATTGAATATGTGTGGAATATTTGGCTATGTAGGGGGGCGGACAGCAGAACCAATTTTGATTGAAGGACTGCGGACACTGGAATATCGTGGGTATGATTCAGCGGGAATTTTTGTCCCGGGCTACGGTGCTGTCAAAGCGGTTGGTCCGATTGATAACCTGGCGGCCAAGATTACTGCTACCATTCCTGGAACTTCAGGTATTGCCCATACTCGTTGGGCGACCCACGGCGCCCCAACCGAACTAAATGCTCATCCACACTCGAGCATGGGAGAGATGGTTTGGGTAGTGCACAACGGCATTATCGAAAATTATCGCGAACTCAAAGAAGGCCTAACGATGCAGGGCGCCAAGTTCACGAGTGACACGGACACTGAAGTGTTAGCAAAATTGATTGGTTCCCTAGCGCTGGAGCGCGATTTGCGTGGGGCCGTTCAACAAGCACTCACTATGGTGCATGGTACGTATGGGATTGCGGTGATGGCCGATAAGAATCCTGACGAAGTGATAGTGGCGCGTATGGGAAGTCCGATTGTGCTGGGAATCGGGACGGAAGGGCATTTTATTTCTTCAGACATTTCGGCGCTCTTGGCACACACCAAAGACGTAGTGTATCTCGAAGATGGTGAGTTGGCTGTGATTACCAAAGACGCCTACCAAGTGATCAGTCGTAACGGCAAAAAAACTAACAAAGAGCCAGAGACCATTGATTGGGATGTGGAGTTGGTTCAGAAACAAGGGTATGACCATTTTATGCTCAAGGAAATTATGGAAATGCCCGAAGTAATTGAGAACACCATTCGAGGCCGATTGCTCCCAGAGAAAGGTAAAGTAAAGTTGGGCGGCTTGGAGGCGTATTTGCATAAATTAGTAAAACTCGATCGGTTGACCATCGCCGCTTGTGGATCGGCCTATTTGGCAGGGTTTGTGGGGAAACACATGCTTGAAACGTACGCCAAGCTTCCGGTAGAGATTGAACTGGCGAGTGAATATCGGTACAAGACTAATTGGCCGGGGCAAAACAACGCCTTGATTGCGGTGACTCAGTCGGGGGAGACTGCAGACACCTTGGCTGCCGTACGACTGGCTAAAGAATTGGGTATGCTCACGTTCGGAGTGGTTAATGTGGTTGGTTCGACGATTGCCAGGGAAACTGACGCCGGCGTATATAATCACGCTGGTCCGGAAGTGGCCGTGGCATCGACCAAGGCGTTTGTGTCGCAAATGACCGTGTTTGTGTTGATTGCCTTGCTGATTGGACGTGAACGCGGTATGACCCAAGCTGAAGGAAAAGAAATTATCGCCGCGCTGCAATCGTTGCCCGACACGATGCGGGCGTACCTTAAAGACACTAGTAAGGTGCAGGCTGTAGCCCAAAAATACGCTGGGTACCGCGATGCGATGTTCATCGGCCGCACGTTCCATACGCCGATTGCGTACGAAGGCGCGCTGAAACTCAAAGAAGTAACCTACACCCATGCCGAAGCCTATGCGGGCGGGGAATTAAAACATGGCTCAATTGCTATGCTCGACGAAAATTTCCCGGTAATTGCGCTGGCACCCAAAGATGCTGTGTATGAGAAGATGTTTTCTAATATCGAAGAAGTCAAGGCACGTAGCGCACCAATACTCACCATCGCTACCGAAGGCGACACTGACATTGCAAATATTTCTGATGATGTGTTGTATGTGCCGAAAGTCCATCCAGCCCTCCAACCTATCGTATCAACAGTACCGCTTCACTTATTAGCGTACTACGTCGGAGTAGCCAAGGGGTTAAATGTCGACCGGCCAAGAAATTTAGCGAAGAGTGTAACGGTGGAGTAAGTTTCGAACATCACGATCAAAATACAAGACTACCGTCATCAGTCCGAGGGTGAGGCTACCAAGAAAGAAAAATATATTGCCAACGGTATCGTCATACTCAAGTAGATTATAGTGACCAAGAATCTGAAACCAATCATGTGTTGCGCGGTCGCCGGTAATCAAGGGCAGGAGTCGTTCTCTCGCGTCACTAGCGTAGATACTAACGCTCAGTAGGGCAGTACTTGTCCACCAGAGCGTCACGCTCGCAGAGAAGTATTGTCGCTTCAAAAAAAAGTAGACAGCAACAAGGAGTGGAATGCCGATTTCAAAGATTGTACCACCCAGCAGCATCAGTATCCGGCCAAATAGCGTCATGAGCACATGACCCGCTTCGTGAAAAATTAGGTTTACGTTTTGCATAAACCACCAGGTTTCACCGCTCTGGTACATAGTCAGGCCAGCGTAGAACAGGAGACTGGCGGCGCATATTTTTATCCAAGCCATCCTCATATGGTAGCACTTACCACGCCCCAGTATTTTCCATTGTCTGCCATGGTTCAGCAGATGGAAGCGGGTCGCCGGCCTGCAGGAGTTCGATTGAAATGCCATCGGGGGATTTGATGAACGCCATCCGTCCATCGCGGGGTGGTCGGTTGATAATTACTCTAGCGTCTAACAGGCTTTGGCAGATATCATAAATATTGTCGACTCGAAAGGCTAGATGGCCGAAGTTTCGACCGTTGGTATATATTTCTGTTTGGCCGCTCGCGTCTGGCCAATTGTAGGTGAGTTCAAGTAGTGGAGCGTTCGTTGCTGTAGCTGACTGGATATCAAGTGGTGCCGCCAGAAAAATATTGGTAAATCTACCTTCCGCAGCATCATAGCGGTACGTTTCCACTAAGCCTAGTTTCCCACAGTAAAAATCAAGCGAGGCATCAAGATCGCTGATGCGCACCATAGTGTGTAGATATTGCATAGGGACGTAGTATACCAGTCATGAGCGGCGCCGTGAGTGGGGTAGTGAGACAGGGTATCTATCACGGCAGGGAGGTTAACAAAACACTGGCTTTTTTAGTATTTTTTGGTAGTATTGGGCACGCAGTTTTGGGTCAGCGTTTGGATTTGAGTTTTGACACGCAACCATTTAATGTCCCAGAGTGTGTTGGGTGACGTGAGCAAATTGCTCCAATAACGTTTGGATCTGAGTTTTGATACTCAACCAAATTGATCTCCCAGATTAATTTGGCCCTATCGTCTAATGGTTAGGACGCAAGGTTTTCATCCTTGAAATCGGAGTTCGATTCTCCGTAGGGTCACCAAATTAGAAGAATCAGTATCATAAACCTCTTTAAGCTTGTAAACCAAGGCTAGTTTATCGGTTCCAAACTTTTCTCCATTAAAGTTAATATTCTCTGGAAAAATTAATTGTTGGAACCGCAAACGTAGCTCGGGTTTCTTTTCCAAAGCTTGCCAAGTGTTACCACTATCTCGCACGAATTCAAAACAGAACTCCAACGCCCGCTCCATGTTCAATTCTTCAATCTGCTTGTCATTCAATAGTATCTTTTTTTCTCGTATCTTGGCATTGATATAGTTCTTCTGGTCCATAAACTCTGCATCGTCATAAGTCCCCGCGCGGTGCGAATCAAATACCTTTTGTCTATCTGCCTCTAGTGAGGCAATTTCAGCTCGTATACGGGCATTGTCAGCGTCTAAGCGCTTATAGTTAGTCTGCCACACGTCTACTACTATCTTCTTGAATAGCTGCTCATATTTCAAATGCTGTGGACTGATTTTCCTCAGATATTCAATAAACCTCGACTCCACATCTTCCTTCTTATGAGACTGAGCAAGCGGACATACTTGTTTATGGTGATGGTAGTAAGGATACTTTGTTCCACTTCTACCAGTCGAACAGCTACCCGTGAGGCTTGCGCCGCAGTGAGCACACTTCAATATCTT
Organism: uncultured Candidatus Saccharibacteria bacterium; assembly: GCA_964352875.1. Classification (GTDB taxonomy): domain Bacteria; phylum Patescibacteriota; class Minisyncoccia; order Phycocordibacterales; family UBA918; genus OLB19. The sequence continues at coordinate 16,673 of CAYGTP010000019.1, read as the reverse complement.
TTTCAGTGGAAACTTTGGATTTAGTGCCTCCCGCTTTGTCAGTGGTATTTTGCGTAACCGCTGGGGCTGACACTTAAAAAATAACTCTTCTGAAACGATTGGTTCAAATGCTCCCTTAATACTCATTCCGAACGCTTCAATCTGCCCGTAGTAAAGGGGATTTCTGATAATTTTCTCAATAGTCTGTTGATATATTTTGCCGCCGGACTTTGAACGAAACCCTCGTTCACTCAAATAATCTGATAATTTCCGATAACCATAAGTGCCTTTTGACCACTCTTCAAAAGCTAAGCGAATATACGGTGCCATATTTTCATCTATAACCAAGTTTCCACCCTTTACCAGTCTCTTATAGCCAATTGGTGCTGGCCACACCCACACCCCTTGCTTTACTCGCTCCTCCATACCGCTTTTAGAGCGCTGCGCCCGCACATTGTTATCAAACTCAGCAAAAACAGACAGAACGCCCTCCATGGCTCTCCCGATAGGGGTCTCGTCTATGGGTTCAGTGACTGAGCGAAGCTTTGTATTGCTCTTCCTAAGCATTGCTTGAACGATAACATGGTCATCTTGATTTCTCGCAAATCTATCAAGTTTATAAACTATAAATTGATCTACAGACTGCTTCTTATCAGCGCAAAACGCCAATGCTTTTTGAAATTGAGTTCGATCAGCTGATTTTGCTGATTCTCCCTCTTCAACATAAACTTTCAATACTTCTAGACTATTTCTCTCAGCGTAGTCCTTACAAAGTTGCTCTTGCATAGCAAGACTGGTCCCGCTCACTTGTTCGTGAGACGAGACGCGGCAATAAATTATTGCTGTCTTGTCTTGCTTACCATTCATGGCTAAACGATATCTACAGGATTAGAGTCAGGCAAGAACCTAAAGGGATTTTTGGAACCGGTGTTGCTATCCGACCAATATACCTCAAAGGCGAGATTGGCGGTGCTATACAGCAAATCGCGCAGTTCCTCGACCTCAGTGTCCGAAAGTTGCATTTCCATTGAAAGCAGTGCTCTGCACTTTTCAATATCCATCATTGAACACTCATTTCGATCAGACTTAGGTGGACCGGGGAATCACCATTTAGAATACCTTTCATTTCGTCATACCAGACCAGTCCGCTGACTACATCACCGATATTAAGATCTTTCCAATTATGAAAATTTCTATAATTTTGACCAGTAAAGACCCGACCAACACCACCATCTGCTAATCTGAATAAGTAGGTTGTGAATTTTCCGCTGTCTGTTATTCTGATTAGACAGCCATCAATTGTTTTTTTGTTTTGCATAGGACGCTTTATAATTAATAATGTTGGCATAGACAAAGAGCTGGTTTCTATCAAAAACCTTTTCTTAGCAAAGACTTTGCTCGCTAGAGGTAGCGCGCAGGGTCTTTTGCTTTTATGCCGATATTTGGCTGATAGGGCAGATTGTATTTACTCTAAACTATCAGCTACAAGCAATTATAACGTCGCCGGTCTGGATTCTAAATAGTCAGCATTTTCCAGCGTATGTTGATAAAGAAAAGGCGCTGTCAATTTCTTTAGACAGCGCTTTTTCTTCTATAAAGCTTATTTCAAGCCAGATTTTAGTGGGACCGCTTAGAGTAAATACTTTTGTATTTTCTAACCACTTTGCATTAAATGCAAGCATTTACTGTGGATAACTATTAAAATTTAATCTTGTCAACGTCATTCCACCCGTTCATTTTAAAGTCCCAAAATGACAATGGATTAACTTATTAAATGCACTTGTAGTTATATTCATTCGCTAACTTATTTCGCTCTAGCTCGATTATTCCTATCTCAGCATACATTTGTTGATTTAGTGCATTAATCTGGCTAGTGGCCTGGTAGTAACCTTGTCCGCCTGAACTTGTTGTCTTTTTCTTCTCAACATACTCTGCTTCAATATCTAGCATTTGCTGATCCATATCATAAACAGACTTCTTTAAATCAGCACACTCTTCTGCCAGCCTCTCAGCTTCACGCACAGCAGAATTTGCTTCACGCTCCGCTTCTTCAATTTTTTCCATCTCACGCTCTGTCATGCAACCATAGCCCTTAAAAACGAGCATTCCGCTTGGGACCTCATCTTGAATACCCTCTATGTTAAAACACTTATCTTCACGCTGAACACAAGATGTTCCAGACAACTTATAACCCTCAGGGATAACCGACTGAATACCTGCAATATTTGAGCACACATCTACAACTGTTGGTGTATATACTACAGGAACGGTCACGGGTGCTGGTGTAGGTTTATAAACTTGTGCTGGTTTGGCTTGTGGCTCTGGTTCCGTTGAAACATCAGTGCTAGTAGCGACATCTTCTATTGTAGTGGCTATCTCTATCTCTGTGCTTGTCGCTGTTTCCATTACCGTTTCTTGTGTAGTAGTCGCCACCAACTCTAGTTTTGCTTGCAGATCGGCTACCATCTCAGCATTTCTTTGCTCCATTTGGTTCACTTTATAAACAGTATAGCCACCTCCTCCGGCGACAACAGTTCCTAACAGGATTAATGCCAGAATTGGCAAGGCAACAAAACCGGCTTGTCTATTGGTTGATTGTGCCCAAAAGTCTTTTTTCATAAACAAACTATACAAGGTGAAAGACAAAAACAAAAGAAGGCTCGCTATCGCTCGCATGTATATATGTTTCAATCATTACTGGTAGTCTGGCTCCTCGATTATTATTCGATTTTTATCGGTTTTACTTGTTTATTTTCACTGTTTTTACGCTGTTCTGAAGCTAGAAAGCATATTCTTGGACCTCTACACCTAAGCTATCCCATTGTTTTAGCTCTTCTACTAGCTGGTTCCAACTCTGTCCCATTTGGGTCACAACGATATTTCATAGTCTAGACAAAGGAAAAGGCCGGACTGCTCTGGCCAATTCCAGAGCCGTTTCCGGCCATGTTAGTACCGCCGCGGATGAGCTATCTGGTAGGCTTCTCTTGCCTCGCGGCCAGAAAATCCTTCAGACGGATGTCGCACCAGCGGGCCGTCTGAGACGACAAACTGTGACCTGCAATTGTCGCAGGTCTTCTCGCCCGACCAGCTCACGCCCTTCTCCCAGCCACACTGTGGACATGCCGCCCACACCCCACCGCCTTGGTCTTTGTACGCTTCGACGACGATGAGTTCGCTCATTATCCCTTATCCTCCCCTGCATGCCTCAGCGTCCACCCCAATGGTGAAGCTCGACGACCTCTGCGCAGTACTAAAGCAAACTACGCCGCATCCTGCAACTCGTCAGGTTTTTGATTCCTTAAATTGTATTTCCACTGCGGAATTGTCGAATGATTATCATTCGTAGGTACCGGCAATATTTTCTCTACCGATGAAGAGATAAGGTGTCAGGTACCTTTTTCTTGACAAAACGAGCTTCCCGAGGACTGAGCTGCAGTTTCTCAATATTTTTTGTCAGTAAAGAACTCCAGAATAAAAGGTGTCTGAAACCATTTTCCACAACACCATTTTCTAATAACTTACTTTACTAGTGACAGAATAGGCAGTATAAATGAGACAGCAATTCTGCTGTCCTTTTTAAATTGAGGGGGTGTTATGGCGAACAACGTTAATTCTAACAAGACTGTCGTTGCGGACCATGCCGGTGTCGATGAAGGTCCGATTGACATGGCGGAGTCGTTGGCCGAACAGTCCTCCTGGGATTTCGACCAGGTCGGGCAGAACCAGATCGCGATGGCGATCGAAGGCGGGTGGCGGACCTATTCCCTGACGCTGGCCTGGTCGGATCACGACGTCATGCTGCGGCTCGTCTGCACCTTCGATCTCACGCCGCCGGAGGATCGGCTGGACGCCTTCCACGCCCTTCTCAACCTGGTGAACGACAAGATCTGGGGCGGCAACTTCACGCTCTGGCGCTCCGAGGGGCTGGTAGCGTTTCGCTACGGTCTTTCGCTGGCCGGGGGTGCGGAGGCGACGCCCGAGCAGATCGAGGCGATGGTGCTGACTGCCATCGCGCTGTCGGAGCAGTTCTATCCCGCCTTCCAGCTAGTGGGCTGGGGCGGCGACGGCCCGGAGGCGGCGATGCGAGTGGCCATCGGCGAGCATTACGGCACCGCCTGAGGCACACGGCCCGGACTCCTATGAGTTCGGGCCGTCAAACTTTTAATACAGGAATGGTGGTGTGTAAACGCCAGTCGGGCGGCGCCTGTGGGGAAATGAGAAATGGGGTCATGGAAATGGGGTCAGTTACCACTTCCATTTCTATAATAAAAAACCACCAATGCGATGGCCGGTGGGTCATATCCATCTCTTAACTCTCGTTCGTCACTACCAGTACCCAGCCGCGGGTCTGGTTGACCAGCACTGTGGTAGCATTGCTGATATATTCGGCGGTTGTTGGTGAACGGTCAATAAGTGCATGCTGGAGCTGCTTTGGATTTTGGAACAGAGAGGTGTCGCTCGGGACGGGGTAGTCGCTAAAATCAGTGGTAAGCATCGGGTGCTCGTTCGGGAGACCCGGTTGCCAATTAAAAGCAGAGTTTTGCATCCAATCGGTTAAAGTTTGGTCTGGAACAGAAAACGCCAGCAGACTGGTACCGTCACCTAAGAAACTGGCGCTAGCAGCATAGCTTTCAATCGTACCAAGAGTACGAGGTAGTTCTTGGGCAGTGTGATCAAAAAAGACAGAACGGTAGGTGTTTTGTTCGGCCACGTTCGTCCAAGGAAGGAAGGTACTGGTGACTATAAGCGCAAGAGCACTCCCAGTTGCGAGAACTGGCCAGGTACTACCGCGGGTGGATTGTTCAAGTATGGCTAGTAATCCACTAGCAAATAGGTTGCAGCTGAGCGCTAGTCCGAGCGTAATACCGAGTGTCCAGCTGTATGAGCTGATTTTCCCGGTATAGGGGACGATTTGATAGAGGAGGGAATTACCAAGCGTTAGTCCAACTATGCCAAAAGAGATGGAGCGGTATAAAGTGTTAGTGTTCATAGGTATTGTAACTAGCTTACTGATTTGTAAGTTGCGAAAGAATCTGGTGATTCGCCACCGGATTCTTTGCAATATGCTACTATTTTCCAATGCATACAGTATTACAGGCGGGTACGACACGAGAAGAGATATTAGCGCACCACAAAGAACAAGAACATAAACAGTCACCGTTTGCTGATTATTTTAAAGAAGTAATCTATGGAGGTATCGACGGAATTATTACGACCTTTGCGGTGGTGGCAGGATTTTCAGGAGCGGCGCTGTCGAGTGAGGCAACAACGCAATTGTCGTTTTTGGTGGTGTTGCTTTTTGGTCTGGCTAACTTGTTTGCTGACGGAGTTTCAATGGGACTTGGGAACTTTCTGTCGGTGAAGTCCGATCAAGATTTATATAAAGCGGCTCGTGAAAAGGAAACACAAGAAGTACGAATAAATACTGAGTTCGAATACGAGGAAACTATCACTATCCTCATGGAAAAAGGATATAGCGAAGTGGACGCCACTGCGTTGGCTGATCTATATAAGAAGAACGAAACCTACTGGGTAGATTTTATGATGGTTCACGAACTCGAAATGCCTGATCCCCGGGGCGACAACCCGTTGTTAACTGGACTCGCAACATTCGGATCATTCTTGGTGTTTGGGGTGATACCACTCTTACCATTTATCATAACCAGCGAAGCTCCAGCAAACGTCGTGTTTTTGTACTCGGTCTTAGGTACTTTTACCGCGTTGGTGTTGCTTGGGCTCTTGAAGTGGCAGGTAGTTGGAACCGGTCTGTGGAAGTCGCTCTTTGAAGTAGTAATAGTGGGAGGTGTGGCAGCAATAGTAGCCTTTTTTGTCGGGACATTTTTTAGTGTATAAATAAATCTATACAGCACGACATGAAACTAAAAAATGTTTGCTGGTGTCGATACCGGTGAGTATTTTAGTGACAGTGCCGACGGTCCTAATACTGACTGACAGTAAAACGTGGTTGGGTATATGGTCACAGAGAACTGATGAAAAGCTCACATTGTGACAGCGACTCTTGGTGAGTGGATTGGGTAGTGTTTGAGACTACTGTAATGGAATGTAATCGTAGTGATGCCTAAATCACGTGGAGTGACTTGTAGCGTTATAATTCTCTGGCGTTGCAAGTTTTGGATTGTAGCCTGTTCGATAGTAATCGACAAAGGGTCGTACTCAATATGGATGTTTGATTCATCAGTATCAATCACAAAACTAACACTACTTGTTTCGCGCAGCAGCAGATGTTTATTGTAGAGGTTGAGTAATGTTTGCACTGGAGGACTGGTAAGAAGATCTTTGGTGATTACGAAAAGTTTAAATTCTTTTTTCATATATAATCTTTGTTATAGATAAGTGTCGAATGTAAAGCTGTGAAGTTGGTTGCGTTCGATCGACAGTCGCGCAATAAATAGTACTTTTACGATACTGGGTAGAAGCCGGCTGTCAATCGGATAATTCACGTAGTTATGCCTGGGTTTATGTACAGTGTTATCCCAACAGTTGTGCACAGGCTTGTCCCCAGTTTGGCTAAAAAAAAGGTTTTTATCATAATTTGACGTGATATGTCAGTATGTCATGCTAGTAGCAGACTCGCATGGTGGTGGAATCTCCATACTATGCACCGAGGCTACGGTGCACATGACGTGCGAGTCGAAGCTCTACGTTGTACAACAAAAGGCCCTATGGGGCCTTTTGTTGTGCTTGTGTTCGCAAGCTAACTAATAATTTTTCGGCCGAGAAAACGCTGGAAGCCACGATACCAGTCGAGTCGTTTGTAATCATCAGCAAAATATTTGAAAAAACTGCCATACGGCAAGTAGACTCGGGTAGTGTAACCGGCCTTAGTCAGGTCGAGTAGCTGAGGGTCATTAATGCCGGCCATGTGCTGAAATTCTATCTGTCCTTTACATTGACGCTCAGCAATGAGATGACGCGCGTAGGCGATAATATCAGGGTCGTGGGTAGCAATGGCCAGGCGTGGAATCTTGCCTATTGAATCATCAAGAATTTGTCTGTATGAGTTTCCAACTTCGGCCCAAGAAGGGAACTGACAGGCCGCATAGATGCCCTTGACCAGGCGGATATTTTTTACGCCGTCGTTGATCAGTAAGCGAACATCATCGCGCGATCGACGATGGTAACTTTGTACTGCTGTCCCAACGTTGCCAAACTTTGCTTGCAATTGGCGAACGAGCGTCAGACGAAAATCCACTTCATCCTCCATCATTGCGTCCAGCCAGACAAACACGTTGTGTTCATGTGCAACGCTTACTAGCGTATGTACAGATTCTTCACAAAGCGTGTGGTTTACCGTTTCGCCAAATTGGTGAAGTTTGATTGTAATATCAGCCTCTAGTCTGTTTGCCTGAAGACAATTGATCAATTCAGTATAGGTAGCAATTTCAGTGACAATAGCCTCCTTAGTCTTTAAGGTACGTGGCAAGTGCGAAGCGCTGACTTTGACTCCCTGTTGATTGTAGGAAGCGATTTTCTTAGTAATAGTGTCGATACTTGAGCCGCCAAGGTAAGACAAAAAAGACATGCCTGTATCATATCACTTCACCTTACTTCGTTTTGAGAGTGACGTAGATGTCTTCCAGAGCGCGGACGGCGTCGCCAGCGGCGATGTTGTTTTGATGGTATTTGATGTTGGTACAATCGCCAGCGGCCCATATGCCCGGAGTGGTAGTGCGTTGGGTCCACGGATCGATTTCGATACGACCGTACGGGTCCAGGGTGACTACGTCAGCGACGAGCTCTGTGTTTGGGATCATACCAATCTCAACAAAAATTCCACCAACTGCAAGGGTGTGTCCAATGTTGTCTTTATCAATGTATTTCATACCAGCAACAAACTTTTCACCAAATACTTCCGTAGTGGTGGCATTGAGTAGGCCGGTCATATTGGGATGGGCGAGGACTTTTTCTACTGTAACCGGATCGGCTTTGTAGTGGTCGCCCCGGTGGAGTAGGGTGACGCTCTTGGCGTAGGCGAGTAGCTGAGCGGCGGTCTCAAAGCCAGCGTTACCACCACCGATTACTGCTACGTCTTGACCAGCAAAGAGCGGACCATCACAGGTAGCACAGTAGGTGAGGCCTTTGTGTTCAAAGGGGTCAGAACCAACCACCGGCAGTCGACGTCTAGTAGAGCCAGTAGCGACGAGAATCGCTCTAGTGCTATGTGTGGCGCCGTCAGCGAGTGTGATTGCAAACCCATCGTCAATCTTTATCACAGACTCGGCCATACTGCCGGTTATTATTTCTACTACATCGTCAGCATAGGTACGTAGATGCTCTTGCAACGATGTAGCAAGTTCGTCGCCACTGATTGATGGAGTACCAATCCAGTTTTGGATATCGGGAGAGACAATACTTTGCCCACCCCATTCCTTGGTAATAAATACTGTATCAAGTCGCTTCCTGGAGGCGTATACGCCTGCTGCGGCGCCGGCTGGCCCGCCGCCGATAATAACTAAATCTTTCATATCAAATGTCGATAAGAATATCACAAAACCAGCCGATTGGCTGGTTTTGTCTAGGAAGTTTGATGATTGAGTACCCTTACTTAAGCTTAGAGCGCCGTAAAAATGCCGGAACTGGTCACAAGTCACTAAGTATATTTGTTCGTTATACTCCAAATCTACTCAGTGCTCGCGACCCCAGCTCGCTGGTTCGTCGCGCTAGGGAAGGCGCTTCTCACATCGCTGCGCTTGGCAGTTCCGCATTTTGGAACTTAAAGCTACTTAAGCTTAGAGCGCCGTAAAAATGCCGGAACTGCCCCCCAATCTTCATCATCTTCTTCATCGATTGGGTCAATTGGTTTCGGTTCTCGTTTTAGATCAGTACGATCTGGTTCGTTAGTGGCATTTTTTTCTGCTACTGGTTCTTCGCGTCTAGAGGGTAAAGAATTAAAAATCCGACCACGGGTATCAGTTGGTTTTGATTCTTTTGGTTCTGAGTGGTCAGGGCGAGTTTCTTCACGGGTTGCTAGTGGGGTACGAATGACACTCTGACTCGGGCTGCCGTCCATTTCAGGGAAGCCAGTCGCTATCACGGTCACCTTAACTTCATTCTTTTTGAGCTTTTCGTCTTTGATAGCCCCGAAGATAACTTTGGCCTGAGGATCGATTGATTCAGTTATTACTCGTGCCGCGTCTTGAATCTCAAGCATGCCCAGGTCGTCGCCACCAGCGATAGCAAAGAGGACACCTTTGGCTCCAGTAATTGAAACTTCGAGTAGTGGGGAATTGATGGCTGCTTGCGCTGCTTCCTCGGCACGCTTGTCGCCAGATGAAACTCCTACCCCCATGAGGGCTGAACCGGCGTTTTCCATGACACTTTTAATGTCAGCAAAGTCGACGTTAATGATACCTGGCATTGTAATAAGGTCGGAGATACCTTCAACAGCTTGCTTGAGCACATTGTCTGCTTGTTCAAAGGCACTTCTAACTGAAGTTTCTTTGTCGACAATGGCGAGGAGACGGTCATTAGGGATGGTGATGAGCGCGTCAACTTCTCGTTTGAGTTCCTCGATACCTTGAAGAGCAAGACGCATCCGTTCTTGGCCTTCAAACAGGAAGGGTTTGGTGACAACACCTACGGTAAGTGCACCACTCTCTCTGGCGATTTTAGCGACTACTGGAGCTGCACCAGTTCCGGTACCACCACCCATCCCGCAGGTGATGAAAATCATATCTGAACCCTTGATGGCGTTAGCGATTTCTTCACGGGTTTCTTCGGCAGCGCGACGTCCCATGTCTGGGTTACCTCCAGCACCGAGTCCGCGAGTGAGATTTTTCCCAACGTGGATTTTTTTCTTGGCGGTTGAGTTGTGAAGGTCTTGCGCGTCACTGTTGATAGCCACAAATTCCACCCCTTTAATTTTTGAGGCGACCATGTGGTTGACGGCGTTGTTACCTGAACCACCAACTCCTACTACACGAAGACGTGCAAAGGATTCTACATCTGTTTTGATTTGTTCCATAAATACCAGAGTCTATTAAATACGCCAAGCGCACTGTTAAAATCACGCGTCACATCCCTGTTTGCGTAGACACATCATACACCGCCTCATTTTACCTGTCACCATATTGACAGAACTGAGTTTCGTGCGATTGCAAATTATAAAATATATTGTAATTATGGGAGAAATTGACTAAACCAGCCTAGGAGCGATTGTTTAGCTTGGCGAGCGATACCGATGCCGCTGTCTTCTTCTTTGTCGTTGGCTCCCCACATACACAGTCCATATGAAACTGCCCAGGAAGCGTCACGGATTTTACCGTTTTGTCCAATGTCGAGGGTTGCGATTTTGGCTGGGAGCTTGAGTGAAGCACGGGCTAAGTCTTGGATGGTAGCGATCCCTGAACCGCCGCCAGTAATGATGACACCAGCAGGGAGCAAACCGTCCTTTTTTATTTTTTTGAGATGTGAGTCAATGAGTTCAAATATATCCGTTAACCTAGCAGCGATAATTTCGTCGAGCCGGCGCTTGGAATAGGTGGCGCTGGTCATACCGCCACGTTTGATTTTTTCGGCTTCTTCCAAAGAAATTTTAAGACCGAGCGCGATGTCGTTGGTAATGTCGTTTGAACCAATTGGAAAGACTTTGAGTGAAATTGGTACTGAGTCTTCAAAGACGGCAATCGAGACCGTTTCAGCTCCAACATTGGCGAGCACACAACCAGCGCGCTTTTGGGCTTTGGTCAACATCACAAAGCTGGCGGCAAGTGGGGAGGCCATCACGTCTTCAACGTACACACCAGTACTTTCGATCGCATCCACTAAATCATTGAGGTGTTGTTCAAAGGTCGCAATAAACAAGGCATGCACTTCGAGCCTGGTACCACGAAGGCCTTGGGGTTTCCCGAGGACTGTCTCACCATCGACAGTGTACCCCAGTGGTACGGCGTGTAAGATTTTGCGGTTGGGGATTTGTTCGAGGATGCGCTCTTCAGCATCTTGCATGGCCTTTTCGAGGTCGTGGCTAGTGATTTCTGAATCAGCGCGTGATGTGATGACTTCGCCGCGGGCAGTGAGTTCGTCGATACCGATACTTCCGATCCCGACGTAGGCTCGTTTGACTTCAACTCCAGCGGCTTTTTCAGCTTGCACTACAGCGCTGCGTACGCTGCGGGTGACGTCGCTTTCGTTGATAATGTAACCGTTCCGCATGCCGCGACTTTCAGCGTAGCCAGTACCGATAATTTGCGGCAGAGCTTTTTCACCGGATTTTTTAGTACCCACCCGTGCAATCACTACCTTCACTTGGTAGGTTCCGACATCAATTCCTGTGATAATGCGATCAGCCATAATTAATTCGCTTCCCCAGTGGGTAGCGGTTGATACCCAAACTGCGCCAAATAGCGTCGTTCCAGTCGCTCCATTGTAGCGCCATGATCATAGCCTTTCAAATGGATGCAGCCGTGGATAAACAGGTACGCTACGTATTGTGAGAGACTGAGTCGATACTGCTTGGCTTCACGAGCAGCGACGCTGGGACAAATAAAGATTTCCCCGTGAGTTTTATCGAGCGGGAAAGAGAGGACGTTGGGGATATAGGTTTTGTTGCGGTAGGCGTAGTTAAGCCGTTGGGCTCGCTGTTCTCCTACGAAAGTAAGTGAGAGTTCGTATGACTTCGGCAAAATCGCTGCAGCGATTTTGCCGAAAGGAAGTTTAGGATACTGTTTGACACTGCTGGCTAAATTAAAGTTCATAGAGTATCACCATCATACCGTATCTTGGTAACAAAAAACCCCGTAGTACACGGGGCTTTTTGTTGACTTGGTCTTAGCGGCGGCGGAATTCTTGGATTTTGCCGAGTTTTACCAATTTTTCGTATTTGTCTTTTTTGACTAATTTCTTTAGTCTGGCTTCCCGTCGTACATTCGAGCTTTTGAGGCGAGAGAAGTACCGACCACCTTTGAGACGTGGTACAAAACCAGCCCCTTGTACGCGCTTGGTAAAGCGGCGAATCACGTTCGCACTGCTTTCGTTATTATTTCGTTCGACTTCAACATTTTTTGCCATAAGTGGCGGAAACTATAGCATTTGGAGCAGGATTCTGCAAGGGAGCCGCTAGGCCGGTTGGGCGACGCGGCGAAGTCGCGCTGCTAGTGAATCAGCGCCAATGGATTCTTGGTTGCGGGCTGCCATGTCACGAAGAATTACAGTACCGTCAACAAATTCTTTTTGTCCTACGATCACGACATATTTAACCTTTTGCTTTTCGGCGTCACGGAGTTGTTCCGAGAGTGAGTTGCTGGCCAGATTTTGGTGGACTGGGACACCCGATCGACGGAGTTCATCGATCAGCATAAGACTCTTAATTTTTGGTCCAAAACCAAGTTGTACAATGTATACGGATGGGGTACTGAGTTTGATTCGAGGGGAGCGAATTGGGGCCTTAGTATCACGCAAGATTGCAACGGCACCAACGGCTGAGATTGGGCGTTTGGTGGTGCGGTGGACAAATTCATCATAGCGGCCACCTCGGATGGTGAGCGGGGCCTGGACGCGCTCTTCGTCTTGTTCTAGGTAGGTATCGATTCGGAACATAGCGTCTGAGTAACAGGCGTAGTGACCCATCAAAGTTGGGTCGATTTCGTATGGGGCTTCACTCATGTCCAAGTATTCGATGATTTCACGGAAATGTTTGCGACTCGGGTCACTCAAGTATTCCATCGGATTAGGGCTACGGTAGGCAAGTTCGTGCTCGACTTCGATTAAGTAATCAAGGGTTGAAAAAACATGATCCTTGAGACGCTCACGGGCTTCTGGAGGGAGGTCATTGATACGCTTACGGAAGTAGTTGGTCAGTTCGCGGGTGTAGCGGGTAACTGAGTCACGATCGCCAAGGGAATTGATACGAATGGTATGGTCGTCGTAGCCGGCTTCGGTCGCTAGCGCGCGCGAGACGTGTATGAGGGTTGCTTCGGCGATACTTTTACTGACCCCAAACATGTGAAAGGCAATGGCGGTCTCACCAGAGCGAGGGACTTGTTCAATTGTATAAAAAAGTGCTGGTTCGGTAGTGCCGTTGAGTTTTTCTTTGCAATAGGCGTTCATGCCAGCGGTGAGAAGTCCGTGTATGTTGTCAATTTTACGTTCGGTAGCGTTGGCGTTATGGGTGATGTTGTCGGTGCATTTACGACACAGAGGGTCTCGCTTTAGGGTTTCGACACTACGAAATCCATAATGTTCAGCCGTGGTGGTGGCAAGGCGAAGGAAATCTGTTGGCGTTGGTTGCATAGACAAACTTAGTTAGGATTTGATAAGTCGTGGGCTCCAGGAAATACGTCAATTTCGGACACTGGGAACAACCGCATTAGGGCGCGACCGATTATGCGTTCTTCTTGGAGGACACCCCATACCCGTGAGTCTGAACTTTGATCGCGGTTATCTCCCATAACAAAATACTCGCGGTCACCAAGCGTTTCTTCGATGTCACCAGTAGGTCTCATGCTCGCAACATAGGGTTCGTCCAAGAGAAACCCATCCGGGTTGGCAGCGTTTTTAATTGTCACTTCAGAGCCTCGTATTATGACGGTGTCACCCGGCATACCAATAACTCGTTTGATAAAGAACTTTGATGGGTCACGTGGATAACGAAAAATCACTACCTCACCGCGTTGCGGATGTTCAAAATGGTATGTCAGCTGGTCAACAATCAGGTATTCACCATTATGGAAGGTGTCGTCCATTGAAGCACCAGACACGATAAACGGCTGCGCAATAAACATGCGAATCGGAATGACGATAATTAATGCAATGATAGAGAAGCGAATTATTTCAGTGAGTGGATGTTCTTCTTTTGGTTGCGTAGGAGTAGTGTAGGTGCTGACAGCGGCAACCGGCGGAGTGGTTGTAGTTTTTTCTTCACCTTGATTGAAAGTACTCATAGCTCTAACGTGCCACTATTATATGCGAATAAAAGTTTGAGTGCAAAATTTTTGAAAAAAGTGTAGCGGACACTGTAGTTATGTCGCTAGCGAGCTGTTTGTTTTGGTATAGAATACTCGTATGTATTATATTGTCGGATTAGGAAACCCAGGGAAAGAATACGAAGACACTCGACATAATATTGGGTGGATGGTGCTTGACTGGTTGGTGGCGGGCGCCGGTTTGCCGGCGCCCGTGGCTTCAAGTAAATATGCCGGGCGCGTAAGCGAAGGTGTACTAGATAGTGAAGAGATAACACTACTCTACCCGGAGACGTTTATGAATAAGTCGGGGAGTGCGGTGAAGAAGTTGGTGTCGGCCAGCGACGCTGGCCGGTTGATTGTAGTCTATGACGATGTTGACCTTGCTTTAGGTGAGTTGAAAGTATCGTTCGGTCGTGGAGACGGGGGACACAATGGCATTAAATCAATTGTGGCAGAGTTAGGTACGAAAGATTTTGTTCGGATTCGAGTGGGGATTTCGCCGAAGAGCTTTTGGACTGGCAAAGTAAAACGCCCGGCGGCGGAGCGACTTGGGCGACACGTGCTCGGAATATTCTCAAGCGGTGAGCAGAAGGTGGTGGCCGACGTATTGGGCACAGCTAGCGAAGCCATTCGACTGATTGTTGTGTCTGGGGTAGAGAAAGCGATGAATCAATATAACTAAGGCATACAAAAGGCCGCCCCTACGGGGCGGCCTTTTGTATGCCAGTACGCTCGTACTTAGCTCTGTGGGACGTCTTTGAACGACAACGTCATGCGTTGTTCTTTTGGTTCAAAGAGTGTGATCTTGAATTTGTTGACGCTACCGAGTGAAAGTTGATTTTTTAGTTCTTCTTCACTAGCAAATTCGGAAATGTGTACCAACCCAGCAACCCCTTCTTCGATTGAAGCCAAGGCTCCGTGTTTGTTGTACTTAATTACCACACCGTCAACCACCATATCTTTCTTGTACTTACTAGACGCAGTAGTCCATGGGTTTTCTTTCAGTTGCTTGATTGAAAGTGAAATCTTGTCGTCTTTGACTTCGATTACTTTCACCTGTACTTTGTCACCCACCTTGTATAAAGTTCGGGTGTCTTCTACAAGTCCCCAGTCGAGTTCAGAAATGTGCACGAGACCTTCGAGACCATCTTCGATTTTGACAAAGATACCAAAGTCAACTGCTCCCGTTACCTCACCATCGAGCACGTTGCCGACATCGTAACGGTTGATTTTCTCTTCTTTCTCTTCTTTGTCTTGTGGACCTTTTTCCGAGAAGATAAGTTTGTGTTCTTTCTGATCAGCTGTGATCATGATCACTGACAGACTTTGTCCAATGAGGCCGTTAAGCGCAGACAGGATAGCGTCTTTGTTGCCGTCTGATACACGTGGGTAATTTTCGGCTGACAGTTGTGACGCGGGGAGGAAGCCTTCGATCCCTTGCCATTCCAAGATAAGTCCGCCTTTGTTGGCTTCTTTGACCGGCAAGCTAAAGATAGTTTGTTTCTTGACCGCTTCTTCCGCGTCTGACCAAATCAGGGCTTGACGAGCTTCTTTGAGGGATAGTTCGATGTACCCGTCTTCGTTGTAGGTTTCGACAACTTTGGCTGCGATAGTGTCTCCAACTGAGACTTTCCGCAGTACGTCGCGGGCGTTCATAAATTCCCGACCAAAAATCAACCCAGTACCAAATGGCGGTAGGTCGATAAAGACACGTGCTCGGCCAATGGCTGAGACAGTCCCTTCGATTAGTTGTCCGAGCTGTGGGGGTTCTGGACTATCGGCTAAATAGGTGTGCATGACACCAGTTTGGCTGTCGGTAACAGCCGGGTTTGTTTCACTCATATATATTGTTATCCACCACGGCGCTTCGACGAGCAGATACTCATGGCCGGACGCGTATCGTCGAGATTAACGCCGTGGTGCGAGAACTAGTAATACCTCTTTCGAAGTGGCAGAAATATAGTATAAAAACGAATTTTTGTCGAGCACAAAGGCTGCAGACGTTGCGATAGTAAATGTTAAAGCCCCGCATAACTCTTGGAAGAGTGGCGGGGCCGAAGGGGGGGTTGGAGGGTTATCCCTCCGATGCGATATCGGAGGGGTGCGTGCCGCTCGATGGATTATCTCATTAGGTAGGATAATCCGGCCCAAGCATTCCACGTTTTATCGTTTTCGCCCGCTCGTTATTGAGCAGGTATTCAGCCTTAGCGAGACGCGAGCGTGTGATCTTCCACGCCAAGCTCGACACCGCGCCAATGACACTCATCATGAGCATCAAGAAACGGACTGCATCGTCCGTCTGGAGCAGGATTCTGGACCAGGCCCAATGTCAAGTGCAGTCGGTAATTTTTTAAGAAATTGTCGGCCGTTGTATTTTAAGTTATGAAAAAAAATCACTCGCCGAGGGGGCGAGTAGATCAAAACGACGGAAGAACAAAAGAAAGAATGAGGTTGTAGTGAAGTGCGGACGGCAGTAAGTTGCCGGGAATCACCGCCGTCCGCCAACCCTACTCAGTGGACCCAATACTGGGCAGGGGAGCGCTCACCCTGGTAGGCAAGCGCTATGAATAAATTATTATAGGTTGAGGATGCTGTCAAGTTGTAGACCGGCGATGGAACTCACCCCATCGCCGGTGGGCAGACTCTCGTGTATACTAGTGCCACTATGGTGATTACATACAACGGTGGGCAGTGTTTTAAGGTGTCGTTTGGCGATACGACCCTAGCGTTTGACCCAATTTCAAAGCAATCGAAGTTAAATCCGGTTAA
>CAYGTP010000018.1:9607-23972 GCA_964352875.1 uncultured Candidatus Saccharibacteria bacterium | reverse complement strand
CCCAAACGCCCCGCCCGCTGCTTTACTTCGTCGGCGACCTCTCTCCTACATAAACGTCTCCGGTACCGGGAACGCTTCGCACATTTTTTGCACTTCGGCTTGTAGTGCAGCTTTCTTGGCTGTGTCGTTTTTATGCTTCATAGTTTCAATCATGATTTCAGCTAATCTCGTAGCTTCGGTTTCTTTCATACCGCGGGTCGTCATGGCTGGTGTACCAAACCGAATCCCAGACGGGTCCATGGCTGTCCGTGGTTCGTCAGCAATCATGTTTTTATTGAGAGTAATACCAACTTCGTCCAAGACGGTCTCAGCTTCTTGCCCAGTGATGTTCAGTCCAGACACATCAGCCAACAGCAAGTGATTGTCTGTTCCTCCAGCCATGAGGCGTACTCCGGCGTTTTTGAATACTGTTTCCATCGCTTTCGCGTTTTTCAGGATTTGTTTGGCGTAGTCTTTGAATGCTGGCTGTAGGGCTTCACCAAAGGCCACGGCCTTGGCCGCAATCTGATGCATGTGTGGCCCACCCTGCATGCCTGGAAAGACAGCCTTGTTGATACGCTTCGCGATATCTGCATCGTCACGTACCACAATCATCCCCCCGCGCGGACCACGGAGTGATTTGTGTGTTGTCATGGTCATAACATCGAAGCCATAATCAAATGGATTCTTCAACTCACCAGCAGCAATCAATCCCGTAATGTGGGCTACGTCAGCCACGGTATACGCACCGACCTCTTTGGCAATCGCTACAAATTTTTCATAATCCAATTCACGGCTGTAGGCAGAAAAGCCAGCTAGAATAATTTTTGGTTTGTGCTCCAGGGCTACTTCACGCAAGGCGTCAAAATCAATCTCGCCGGTATCAACGTCTTTCATCTTGTAGCGGACAAAGTTGAATACTTTGTTAATACAGGTCGTCGGATGTCCGTGGGTCAAGTGACCGCCGTGCGAGAGATCCATCCCCAGTACCGTATCGCCTGGTTCCATCAACGCAAAGTACATCGCGACGTTAGCAGCCGCTCCACCGAGTGGTTGCACGTTGGCGTACTTTGCCTTAAACAATTGGCACGCCCGATCAATCGCAATACGTTCCATTGCGTCAGTGAATTGCTGTCCGCCGTAGTACCGCTTCCCCGGATACCCTTCTGAGTATTTGTTGGTAAAGACCGACCCCATCGCTTCTCGTACCGCCATCGACACGTAGTTTTCGCTGGGAATTAACTCGATACCTTTGCGTTCTCGCTCTTCCTCGCCAGCCAAGGTGGCGTAAATATCTGGATCTTGGGCTTTAATGAATGTGTAGTCTTGCATAGTAAAAAGCTAATTAATAAATAGTTTCGATGGATAATATCACTACAACATACGCAATTTCACTAAATTTATTTTAGTGTATCACGGCACTATTCGTAGCCTAGCTTGACGAAGTCTTCGTCAAGTGCGCTTCTACTGCTGCCACCACCCGGCTATGAATAGCGGCAATAGATTCAACTGCACCTGACTGATCTGCACAGGTAATCCGTTGCCAAATAGCTGATGTTTTTAAGAAGTATTCAGCCCGTACTTCAGTAGCTTGTTGGTGGTCCATGTCTCGCTCTGGCACGTCAGTACTACCTTTTGTCGACAAGAGTCGCTGCCGCTCAACAGCTGGTATATCAAGATACAACACCAGGTCGGGACGCGGGAGACTAAACACTTCGTATTCAGTCTGAGCGGTCCAAGCAACAAATTTCTTAAATTCTGTATCACTAGATAATTTTGCCCCTTGATGAATCTGAGAGCTAGTTGTATACCGGTCGAGTATCACCACTCGGCCTGCCGCTAGCCAGTCTGTTAATTTTTCTTTTGCTTCAAACCGATCAGCGGCAAATAATGTAGTTGCAATATACGGGTCCAGCTGCATGAAATCACCATGCCGGTTTTGTAAACAATCTTGTAGGAGTCGGCCAAAATGATGGTCTTGATACCGAGGAAAGTCCAACGTCTCTACTAATCGCCCAGCTGACTGCAAGTACGCAACGAGCTTGGCAGCTTGAGTTGCCTTGCCAGCTCCATCGGCTCCTTCGATGACTATCAAATGACCAGACATGCCGAAGAGCTATTTTTTCTTCTCGTCAAAGCCGCCGATATTGGCAATATCTGCCTTGAGTGACTTGTGCGCCTGGTAGTTTTCTAACGTTATATCTTCTAAAGCGAAGCTGTCTATGTCCGTAACCGCCGGATTAAGCTTGAGCGTTGGAAACGGATATGGTTCGCGGCACATTTGTTCTTTCACTTGATCAAAGTGATTGGAATAAATATGTACGTCTCCAAAACTATGTACAAATTCTCCGGGAGGAATATTAACTACCTGCGACACCATTTCAAGCAACAGCGCGTAGCTAGCAATATTAAACGGCACACCCAAAAAGAGATCTGCCGATCGTTGGTAGAGACCAAGATTTAACTTTCCGTTCGCAACCTGAAACTGAAACATCGTATGGCAAAACGGTGGCACATGGGACTTCTGACCCTCGCTCGCCATCGCATAGATAAAGTCAGGATTCCATGCGTTCACTACATAGGACTTGCGATCAGGTTTTGTTTTGAGACCTTCAATTACCCATGCTAACTGGTCAATTTCCCGACCGTCTTTAGCTGGCCAACGCCGCCACATCCGACCATAAATTGTAATCAGATCTCCCCATTTCACGACAAAAGGATCATCTGCTGGCAGCTCAGTTAGTTTTTCAATAAATGCTTCTTGGGTCATGTCTTGATCTGGGGCCTCTTCGGTCGCCCACATGTGATACATCTTCCAAGCCCATTCATCCCAGATGTGATTATTGACGTCCAAGAGCGGTTTGATATTTGAACTACCAGACAAAAACCAGAGCAATTCGGTAGTAATGCCACGCCAGAACGTTTTCTTGGTCGTCAAGAGTGGAAAACCGGAGGAAAGATCAAAGCGCATTTGTCGCCCAAAGACTGACCGAATAAACGGCGGTTGCTCACCCTTCTTCTTATATTCATCAAGTATCACATCATTAAAAAATAGTTCTTTATCGGCGCCATTATCGAGAATATCTTGGCAGAGATCTAAATATTGGTATTCTGGGTGTTTTTTATCCATATTTACTATTCGCTATTGGTAAAGTAGTCTCGTAATTTTTTGGCGTACGCGGCGCGCCGAGCTGGCTCGGGGTAGAAACTTTTATCATGACTCAAGTACAACCGGTCTCCGGTATACCGAGGAAACACGTGTAAATGATAATGCCACACTTCTTGGTTGCCAGCTGGTTCGTTGTGCTGCCTGATACTGACACCCTCACAACCGTAAACGGTCTTAAATGTCGCAGCCACTCGTTTCGAGAAACTATGAATTTTAACTAACAATTCATCGGGTATATCGTAGATATTTTCGTACACTTCATTGGGAATGATCATGATGTGACCGTGATTATTGGGCCACCATTTAGCTCCGACAAACGCCGTAAGATCTTTATCTTGATAAAAAATATCTTCCTGCTTAGATTTGATAGTCTCTAATCCCACACCATCAACCAGCTTTTTGAAAGGGTTTTGATAGTCTGCTGGAGCGTGGTTGTACATGTATGATCTAGTTTAGTTGGAAAGTTTTTTTATGTGAGCGTTGGAGAGTTCAGGAGTTTGCATTAGGGATAGCAAATTCGGAACAAAATTCACAATAGTCGCCACGCTCGTTTGCTCATTTTTTCGGTGGGACATAGCTTTTAAAATTATCTCCATGATACCGGCCGGTGTCTTTGTAGTTGCGTTCAGTGTGAGACGAGAGCGTAGAAAATGACAACTGCGCGATTTCCATACCAGGACGCAACACAATCGGAACGTTATTCAAATTGCACAGTTCAAGCGCAATATTCAGATAATGCCCTGGATTTACAATGCTGGCTGAGTTGTGCACGATAAGTCCGATGCGCGCGAGCGATGATTTCCCGTTTACCTCGATCAAATAGTGGTCAGAGCCAAATTTTTCTTTTGAATACCCAAGGATCGAGACACCAGGGTGCAGGACAAACTCGTCACCATCTTTTACCTCAACTTTCTGAGTCTTCGGGTAGATTTTTTTGACTGGATCAATAGCCTGAGTAGAGTGTGCGTCATTGATGATAAACGTATTACCAAGCCGAATGTCGTAGGTCGCTGGTTGCAGACGTTTTTTATCAAACGGCTCAAGGGTGATATTCCCCGCCTTTACTTCAGCCAAAATATCTTGATCAGATAAAAACATAGAAATAATTATTCGATGGTAAAGGTTTTGTCGGTCCCATAGTACTCCCGCCAATTTTGATTATAGAAATCAAACATTCGCGCTAGCCGGTCTTGCGACAATTCTTCTGCCCCCAACTGCTGCATGAACGCATCAATCTCAGCCCGAGCATCAGTGAGCATAGATTCGTCCGTCACTATTTTTTCAAATTCCGCCAAATAGCCGTATCCGGCGTTGCGGTCAATACAAACAGTCATACCATCTGATTGATATTCTTCACGGTCACGAGACCACTTGGCTTGATACTCATACCCCGCTGCTTGTACCAATGCATCCAATTCATCGAGAGTAATCGCGACTGATTCTTCAAACTCAAGTCGAGACACCGTATTCTCACTAGTACCGGCGTCAACCGACGCTTTTACGACCAGTAGCACTTCATCATTTTTTTGTCGGGTACGGACTGAGAAGTCGCTCCCTTTCTCAACTATTTTCTGGAACTTGTCATGCTGGTCACCAGTAAACAGCTGCTCGGTTTTTTGGTACAGCGCATTGATGTCGCCACCATGAAAATAGTGATTGAGCTGGCTATTTTGGGAGACTAATTGGCAGTTAGCATCGCGTTCGTGCAACTGGGCTTTCAGCGCCTCAGCGTTTGCTTTTTCTCCCAACAGGGTTTTTACTTCAACTTCATAATGGGACATAAGACCAATATTATACTCTCTGCTCGCTCGCCCGCCAAAAGACAATCTGGGTCGGCTATGTCATAATCAGGCCTAATTATGTATACAGACATTCCAGTGGTGATTGTTGCCGGTATGGCGAACAATTCTCGTGTCATTGGCCGCGAGAACGGTCTATTGTGGCACGTGCCGGCTGATATGAAACGTTTCAAATCGCTGACCCTTGGGCATCCGGTCATTATGGGCCGGAAGACCTTTGAATCAATTGTTGAAATTCTTGGCAAACCCCTCCCTGGGCGCACTAATATTGTCGTGACTAGAAATCCAGCGTACCAATACGAAGGCGTGGTGGTGGTAGATTCGCTCACCGCTGCCCTAGAGGCCGCCGCACGTGAATCACCTCGCGAAATCCATATCGGTGGCGGCGAAGAAATGTATCGCCAATCACTTCCCTATGTAGACCGGCTTCATCTGACCCTTTTTTACGACGATAAAGCGGGTGATACTTTTTTCCCTGCATTTGAACAAGACTTTGTAGAAATCAAGCGATCCGAACTGCAAGAGCACAACGGACTGCACTTTGCCTGGGTGGACTATGAGAGGAACCGATCGTAAAGTATCCGAAACGTATCGTCAGTAAATGACGCAAATAATTCGTCGCGGGTTGGCTCACTGGTAAAAGTCAGGTTTGGAACATCGCGAGCAATAACCAGTGGTGTACATTCAGCCACTTCCCCCATCACCACCGTGGCGCCCGCGGCTAATCCATCAACTACGTTGGAGCGCTCAGAACGTATCACTCGACCAAATAAGTCTGTCTCTCCAATATGACTCTCAAGCGGAGTAATGCCCCACCACCCAATCGCTACCCCCGTCGCACCATATCGGAGTGGTAACGACCGACTGTCTGTAACTATAATCCCAAGCTCAGTGAGCGCGTACTTGGTGCACAAATACGTATGGAGGTCATGAGCACTTCGAAATGGATCCTCCGGTAATAGGACCAAATATCCGTTACCATTGCTCTGGTCTATACCAGCGCTACTGACAAAATAGTTATGAATGATAGTCAGTGGTGTATTCCAGTAGTCACGTTCTATCACCACGTCAGCATCTTGAGTAATCAGCGCTGCTTTGTCTGCAGTGTCAGCCGGGACACACCGACCCTCATGAATCGCGACTACTTTAGAACTAATGAGTACGACGTCGCCATTTTGGAGGGCGGGCACAGACTCATCGAGTACAGCTAACAAATCGTCTTGCGGTGGCTGAAGCGTGCGGGTTTTAATTGGAATAAATTGCATAGTATAAAAATTGGTGAGCAGTATAGCAGAAACAGTGAGGCGGGCCAGGGACATTAGTCCGGGGCCCGCCGCGTCACTTTGGGGTTTTTGGCTGCACGGATCCGAGCTTGCAGTCGTAGATCCGAAAACACTTTCCCCTTCTTGCCGAACTTGCCGTCCGACTTCCGGAAAAAGTTCGCCCAATTCCCGACCGATCGCCAGAGCACCTGCCAGGTGCGATGGTCTCGACCGGCGTATACCCGCACACCTCGGGGAAGCACTACGAGGTACAGGAGGTATAACTTCCCTCGGCGGTAGCCATCGCGCGGGGGCCTGTCACCAAACGGCACCTGGGCAGAACCAAGGAACTGCGCCGAGGCGATGTGACTTACCCCTACCTCCTCACGCAATTCCGCACAAAGGGCTTCTAGCGGCGTCTGCCACCGCTCAACGCCCCCTTTCGGCACATCCACCTTGATGCGGTGGCGGATGTCCTTCCGAGAGCGTTGTCGCAATGCCTTCACGACAAGGAATTGCTTGCCTTGTCGCACAAGCATCACGACCGTCGGGCGCCAGTTGCCCCCTCGACGCGCCGCTGCCACTAGAGCAGCAGGATTCCCCCCAGGCCTGAACGCCGGGGGTTTGATTTTTTTTGTCATGGAAGATCCCCCTTTCCAAGCGCAACCCTACCAAAAATACCGCCGGGGCGCTAGCCCCGGCGGTATTCTTTAAGCTGTGAAAGAATCGTACGATTAATCGTAGGATTCTTTGTTTAGGTATATCTTACTTGCAATCCGTACCGGATCAGTACACCTTGTCACTCGTTAGTCAACCACCTTGACGCCCATGCTGCGGCAGGTCCCCTCGATGATCTTCATCGCTTGTTCGATGTCGTTTGCGCTGAGGTCAACCATTTTTTCTTCGGCGATTTCTTTAACTTGTGCTTTGGTGATGGTACCAATTGACGAGACAGCGTTCTTGCTTGAACCTTTGTCCTTACCAATTTTTTTGAGAACCAGACGTGAGGCTGGGGACGTCTTGGTCACGAAGTCGAAACTTCGATCATCATAGACTGTAATAACGGTCGGGACCACTTCGCCCATTCGTTCACGCGTCTTCTCGTTGAATTGGTTTACGAACTCACCGATATTGATACCGGCTTGCCCGAGGACCGGACCAAGTGGTGGAGCTGGCGTAGCTTTGCCCCCCACTGCCTGTACTTTGATTTGTTTAACTATTTTTTTTGCCATGTTGATTGTGAGAAATTGTAATGTAGAAGCATTGCAGTCGTCGTCAGACGCCTGTATTTCTCGCGTAACAGTGGCGCCATACTACAGTTTTCCGCTGTAAATCGCAAGTAGTTTAGCGATGTATGAGCGCTATTTTAATACCCAGTCCAATCAGGAGCGAACCGAACATACGATTAAACGTCGTCTGAAATGCATTAAACCAAACTCTGATTTTGCTCTGGGTAAAGAACACTGCGACCAGCGAGAACCAAATAGCGGTATTGAGGATCATAATGGCGCTGATTGTCAGTAAAATAGTGGCAGACGTATCAGGGCTGATGACTAGCGTGAAGAGGCTCAAGAAAAATAACGTTGCTTTAGGATTTAATACATTAGTAAGAAAACCAATTTTGATAGCTGCCAGCGGTGAAATATCCTGGCGCGCGGTGGCTGCGCTCACCGCTAAGTCAGCACTTTTGGCTAGGAGTGATTTAATGCCGATGTAAATCAGATACGCAGCGCCAAACAACTTCAGTACTGTAAATAATAGAATAGACTGCGAAATTACAAATGCCAGACCAATAACACAGTAGAAAATGTGTACAGCGATACCAGCAGCGAATCCAACGGCGGTCCATATACCCGTCTGCCGCGAATAGGTCAATGAGTTACGAATCGCCACAATGAAATCAGGACCAGGACTTACAACGGCCAACAAATGAAATAGCGTAACGGTTCCAATCAGGGCGAGGGATTCCATAATTTGATTATAGCAAAACCTGAAACGCTATCCTAATTTCAAAAGAAATTTATAGTCACCCCAAGGGTACTTCCATTTTTATAGTCGCTTCACTTCTTAAAAATGGGGCGCGTATACTCGTTAAATCTTCTTAACCTGGAGGAAGTCAAGCTCGACAGGAGTCTCTCGCCCAAACATTGATACGAGCACTTTCACCTTACCACTCGCTTCATCAATCTCGCCCACCTTTCCTTCAAGGTCTTTAAACGGCCCGTCCACAATCGTGATAATGTCGTCAATTGAGAGGTCAACGTGATGCTTAACAGTATCTTCGCTCATCTGACTAACGAGCGCTTTATATTCAGCTTCAGTTAGTGGTACTGGTTGGGTGCCGCTACCAACGAATCCAGTCACTCGCGGAGTATTACGGACGACGTACCAAGATTCATCATCAACAACCATTTCTACCAAGACATAGCCCGGGTAAATCTTTTCTTCTTCGGTCACGCGCTTGCCCCCTTTGACGCGGATTTTTTTCTCGGTTGGTACCACCACGTCAAAAATCTTATCCTGCATCCCAAGTGAATCGATGCGTTGTTTGATGTTGCGAGCGACGGCATTTTCATACCCAGAGTAAGTATGAATAGCGTACCAGTGTCGTTCGCCGGTTGAATGTTGTTTGGCCATAAATAATTACTTAAATAATTAGGAGGAGCATCTCGACCCCTTTAGAGAAGAGATAATCAAAGGCACCGGCAAAGGCTGCCACAAACGCTGAGATAGCAATCACCAGAGCAGTGTATGAAAACGCCTGCGCCTGGGTTGGCCACGACACTTGCTTCATTTCAGCTGCGGTAGCTTTGAGGTAATTAATAAATGTATCCATAGAAAGATTTTAGCAAAATTAAAACGCCTCCGGGGCGATTTCTTATATGATACATCAATAGTATAGTAAGTCAATTACCTGAAGCGGGCAGAATGGATTACTATTGGGGCCATGCAAAAAAAGCCGAGTTGGCACCGTACCGATATAGATGGCCTTCGAGCTCTGGCCATTATTCCCGTTATCTTCTTTCACTTGGGAGTCAGTGGGTTTGGCGGCGGGTTTGTGGGGGTAGATATATTTTTTGTTATTTCTGGTTTTTTGATTACGCACCTCATCTACCGGGAACTCGCTGAGGGCCGGTTTTCCTTTTGGCAGTTCTTTGAACGACGACTGCGACGGATTGTTCCAGCCGCGACGGTAATGACCGTAGGGACGTTACTGGCCGGATATTTCATCATTATCTTCCCTATCGACTACGCTGACCTGGGGCAATCCGTATTTGCACACGCAATGCTACTCGCCAACGTTTTTTTCTTTCGAAAAGACGACTATTTTGCTGAATCGGCTGAAACTATGCCGCTCTTGCATACGTGGTCATTGTCGATTGAAGAGCAGTTCTATATTTTCTTTCCAGTTCTCCTGTACATACTGTATCGACTAGCCAAGCGGTGGTTGATGGGAGCTTTGGTGCTGCTTGGTACACTTTCGCTCGCCCTCGCTTGGTACTGGGGGGTGGCAGTCCCTCATGAAAGCTTCTCACTGCCAGGTATACCCAACCTATGGGGTGGGGCAAGTAATCTCGAAGCGGGATTTTATTTGCTACCAACTCGAGTATTTGAATTTGTGATTGGAGGTGTTATCGCAATTGGTGGCTGGCAAATACGCCGTCGGTATCTGGCTGAAGTGGCTGCTGTCATTGGAGTTGGTTTAATGCTGTACGCCATCGTTGGTTTTGATATGAGCACACCATTTCCCGGTGTCGCTGCCCTCGTACCCACGCTTGGTGCAGCATTGGTAATACTTGCCAACACGAAGACAATGACATTTACCGGTCGTGTACTGTGCTTTCCGGTTATGGTCGCTATCGGTCTGCTGTCATACTCGCTCTATTTGTGGCACTGGCCGATTCTTGTCCTCGGACAACAATATTTTGATCGTACTCAATTTACCCCTCTAGAAGTACTGGGATACTTGATACTTTCGTTTGTAGTAGCCATCGCGTCCTACTATCTCGTCGAGCAACCATTCCGCAAAAAACAAATCGCCTCTGGTCGGTGGCAAATGTACGGCACTGGAATTTTATTAATCATGATGTCAGGTGGGGCGGGAGCGTATATTGCCGCCAAGGACGGTTTGCCAGGTCGCGCGGCACCGGAAGCACAAGCGATTGCAGCAGCGACTTTAGACTTTGGACCCCGACGTGATGAGTGCTTTGTTAATTCGTTTGCGTGGTCTGATGAGCCGTGTCGATTGGGTGTCAGAGACGAAACAAGGATTGACTTTGTCTTATGGGGCGATAGTCATGGAGCGGCACTCTTACCCATGCTTGATCAATCAGCAGCCGCAAGTGACGTGAGCGGTGCTTCGTTCCTTGCCCCAGGGTGTCAGCCAGGTCGAGCCGGATTGCCAGGCGTAGATCAACGCTGCCAGGATATTGAAGAGTTGATGTATGCATTTTTGGAGAAACATACCGTTGCAACTATTCTATTGATTGGACGCTGGCCTACTGTTGATAGTCCAACCACCGATCAATGGCAAGACACGTTTAGCGATCACATCAACCGATTGAGAGCAGCCGGAGTAGTGGTATACCTGGTGGAACAAGTCCCCGCTCATCCCTATTTTTCCGTCCGAGATTACTTCATTGCTGCACACTACGGGAGTATCAATACTCAACCAAATAACATAGCGTTGAGCGAGCATGCGAGTAATACGGCAGCCACACGTGGTTTATTTACCACGCTAGCCACTGATCCAGAGGTGCATATCATCACACCAAGCACGGGACTGTGTGATACAGATACGGGCAACTGTAGTCTCTACCACAATGGAACTTTGATCTACCAAGATGGTGACCATCTCAATCAAACCGGCGCCTTTACCCTGACTTCGTTATTTACTGAAGAATTTTTTAACAAACTGAAATAACAAAAGGCCGGCGCGCAGCGCCGGCCTTTTGTTATTTGTCTCTTGTCACTCCTCTAATCTTTAATCATGTACGTAACATTTACGCGACTGACAATTTTGTTTTCGCCCGTTGGCAGGGCTGGACTCGGCGCGCCGCCCATCGCACTGTTAAACGACATCACTTCTGATCGAGCATACATCTCACCATCGAAACCACCATTGTCTTCCCAATAGCCCATAATACTATCGAGTTCTACTCCAAGGTCTTTGGCCAAGACTTTAGCCTTGGCTTTTGCGTCTGCAATTGCTACGGCTCGAGCTTCGGCCTGTAACGCGTCTTCGTCATCAATGGTGAATTGGAGGCTTGAAATATTTGTCGCACCACGTTCACCAACACCCGAAATCAACGCGCCTGAGTTATCAATATCACGGACCTTAACTGCGACTGACTGACTGACTTCAAACCCATCAAGGACTGGATTCCCAGGTGGACAAAACGATCCTGAGACACAGACTCGTTCTTCGTACCGATACTTAGGATTGAGGTTATAGTTTTGCGTTTTGATATCTTTTTCGGCGACGCCATTGTCTGTTAGGTACGAAATGATCGCGTTAATAGACTCGGCTGATTTTTGTTGTGCTTCATTTGCATCAGCTCCTTCGGCTCGGACCGAAAATGTGAATTGTCCGATGTCTGGCACAGCCAGCACTTCCCCTTCCCCAGTTACTGAAATCGTAGCCGGACCATATTGGCTTGTATCTGATTCTAGTGTCGCGTACGTATACGCCGCTAAGGCAGCAACTACTCCAACCAGCACAAGGGCCAAGAGGAGTTGAACGTAACTTTTGTTTACAAATGTATTTGATTCCATAAATGTTATTGGTTTAATAATTGTTTTTGTAGATTCTCTATATATAACTGCAGTCCACGTATAATGTATCCAACAGTTGATTCGTCCGTCCCACAGACCCGAACAAACTCGTTAAGGTCAAAAGGTGTGAGTGATACATCAGCTGGCTGACCTCCCATCAAATAATACATCACTGACGACGCTCCTTCCACATGATCTACCCCGAGCGCATGCCCAAGCTCATGCGCTAAGACAGTTCGGAGCTCGGCCCGATCGCTGAACTTATAGATATTGATGCTGTCGCCTCGGTAATCACCTTGGGTAAATTCGTGCGAGCCGCCAAACGTGTCGTTGTAGGTGGCAACATTTTGATTGTATGTATTAATGAGCTGATTACCTTGATCGCTGATTTGATTGATCTTGGCTACGAGACCATTGAGTTGCTGGGACTGACGCTGCAGATCA
Organism: uncultured Candidatus Saccharibacteria bacterium; assembly: GCA_964352875.1. Taxonomy (GTDB): domain Bacteria; phylum Patescibacteriota; class Minisyncoccia; order Phycocordibacterales; family UBA918; genus OLB19. Next base: position 11,544 of record CAYGTP010000018.1, on the reverse strand, counting down.
GCGCGGCCTTGGTCGAGGGCGGCGCGGTCAGACTCAAGCTGTGCAAAGGCTTCCGGTGGCGCGCCGCCCTCTCGGTTATACTCAGCCACTATATTGTTATATTCGTCCAGAGACGCTTCATACATTGCCACCCGAGCTTGGTACGCAGTACCAAGCGCTTCATATTCAGCCACCAGTTCTTCGTAAGTAGAGTTAATAGCTGCGTTGCGAGCCTGAGTTTCATTCAGTCGACCTAAAAAGTCTTCCTCAGCGTCCGCTAGCGCTTGGCGATCATCAAAGATAAAGTTAATTGGAAATTCAGCGTTTGTATTGTAGGTAAAAAGATTGCGTCCAGTAGCGTCTTCCCAGACGGCTTCAGCTTCGCTAATGACCAGCCGCGCTTCGTCAGTGGTAATCCCAAACCGTTCGTCAAACTCTCCAATTCGGTACTCTAACGGCGCCGGACAGATCGCCCGGGCAGTGTAATAAAGATACCCTCCACTAAAGAGCAGTACCGCAATCAAAGAAATAATAAATCCGCTACGCATAGGAGTATGATAGCAAAATACCGTAACCAAAAATAGCCCAAAGGCAATTTAGAGGCCAGAATAAAGAAGAAATTTTTTAACGTTATGAGAAAGCCCCGATTTTCCAAGACGTACATGAGTACGGCGCAGAAAATCGGGGCTTTCGTAGTAGCGTTTTAGGAATTGCTTACCATTCCAGTGAACCGGCGTTTTGGTACTCAGTAACCTTAGTCTCAAAGAAATTCTTCTCCTTGCTCATATCGATTACCTCACTCATCCACGGGAACGGGTTGTCTTGGTTGTAGAACTTTGGCAAACCAAGTCGTTCAAACCGACGGTCAGCAATGTGTTCTACATAATCTTTTACCGTCTGCGGGTTGAGGCCCAAGAAACCATTTGGCATCGCATCGTCCACGTAGTTTTGTTCGTGTACAACTGCCTCTTTAATCTTTCCTATAATGTCGGCTTGGAATGCTTCGGTCCAGATTTCTGGGTTTTCTTGCTTGATCGTATTAATCAAGTCAATACCAAAAGCCAAGTGCACTGACTCATCACGCAAGATATACTGGAATTGTTCTCCGACTCCAATCATTTTGTTTTGGCGCTTCATCGAAAGCATCATGGCAAACCCAGCGTAGAAGAAAATTCCTTCCATGATGACGTAGAAACCAACTAAGTCGTGGACAAACTTCTGCATGTTCTCAACCGTGTCAGTCTTGAAGTTGGGATCGAGAACTGACTGCGTAAAACCAAGTACGAAATCATCTTTTGCTTTAATCGACGGAATCGTTTCGTACATATTGTAGATTTCGTCCGGATCGAGACCGAGACTATCGCAACAGTAAATAAAAGTGTCCGTATGGACCGCCTCTTCGTACGCCTGACGTAACATGTACTGACGACATTCTGGATTAGTCACATGGTTGTAGGCAGCCAACACAATATTGTTGGCAGTTAAGCTTTCAGCGGTTGAGAAGAACCCGAGGTTCCACAACACCATGCGTCGCTCCTCAGCTGAGAGACCGTTCTCGCCCTCTCGTTTCCAGAGTTCAATATCAAGCTGCATGGAAACTTCTTCGGGTGTCCAGTTGTTATTAACACCGTCTTTGTAGTGCTGCCGAGCCCACTTATATTTCATTGGCAAAATTTTGTTGGGGTCAGTTGTGCTGTTGTTGATGATTCCTGATTTGTTCATACTGTAATTAATTACTCCTCCATTCTATGAAAGTGCGGCTGGCGCACTGTAAGGGCTGATAAAGACGACCATCTAACTTGGGCGACCATTGTACCGTATTTGCATCAAGTGGCCAGTAAGGGCCACGCGATGCGTGGCCCTTACTGTATACATTTCTAGTCAACTACTATGACCAAGCGGCAGTGAGCGGTGCCCCCGCGGGGAATAGAGGGGCGCCAGCAAAGCATAACCCCAGG
>CAYGTP010000018.1:514-9597 GCA_964352875.1 uncultured Candidatus Saccharibacteria bacterium | reverse complement strand
GCCCAGGCGGAGATTCGTGGGTCGCGACCATCGAATCTCCACCTGGGCACCGCTCGTACCTACTCTACTGACACGCTTCGCAAACAGCTTCTTCGGCAATGTGCAATTTGATAGTGGCAGCAGGTTTCTTATTCGTTTCTGATGTAACTATTTTAGCAGCATCGAGCTGTTCTTTTTGTAGTGGTGAGGGGGTAAGTAGTGGAGAAACCATTGAAGTCCCGGCTACTGGACCAGCTGATACAGAATCTGTGATCTTGGTTGGCGCATCCATTTTTTGTCTGGTCTGAGTACCTTCTTTAGAGACTGTAGACTTCTCAACTTGCGTAGCTCCGAGCGTACGCAAATAATATGTAGTTTTGACTCCATGTTCCCACGCGTACATATATAAGTCACTAATTTCTTTTCCTGAACCTCCAGCATAGAAGATATTAAGAGATTGTGACTGGTCAATCCACTTACCTCGAGCGGCCGCAGCGCGTATGAGCCAGCGCATGTCAATCTCAAAGGTTTCTTTGTATTTTTCTTTGAGGTCCTGAGGAACTTCTGGAATGTGCGCCAGCGTTCCATCATTGAACTTTAATGTGTCCAGCATGTCTTTGTTCCAGAGGCCACGAGACTTGAGGTCTTCTACTAACGCGCGGTTTACAATAATGAAGTCCCCTGAGATATTTGCTTTAACGTAGATGTTTTTATAGATCGGCTCAATCCCTGGCACTGAGCCAGCAATGTTGGAGATAGTCGCAGTCGGCGCGATGGCCATACAGTTACTGTTGCGCATACCGTGCTTCTTGATTGATTCGCGGACGATACTCCAATCCAGCTTGGCTGCGACGTCGACACCTGTGGACATACCGCGATCTTGTTCCAAAAGGGCAATCGTATCAACCGGAAGAATGCCGCGATCCCACTTAGAACCAGCAAAGCTTTCATAGGCCCCACGTTCGGCGGCGAGCTTGGATGATGCGTGGATGGCAGCGTACGAAACGATTTCCATCGACTCGTCTGCAAATTTGACACACGCATCAGAATCAAAACTAATTCCGAGTTCGTACAAGGCATCTTGGAAGCCCATAATACCGAGCCCAACTGGTCGGTGCTTCATGTTTGAGGTGCGCGCTTCTTTGGTTGGGTAGAAGTTAAGATCGATGACATTATCAAGCATGCGCATGGCAATCGCCACTGTCTCACGAACTTTTTCCTCCTCAAACTTCCCTGGAGTCACGTGATGCGCTAGATTGACCGACCCAAGGTTACACACCGCGGTTTCCGTGGCTGATGTATTGAGCGTGATTTCGGTACAGAGGTTTGAGTTGTGCACTACCCCCACATGATCTTGGGGTGAACGAATATTTGAGGGGTCTTTGAACGTCACCCACGGGTGACCAGTTTCAAACAACATACCCAGGTGCTTCTTCCACAAATCACGCGCTTTCATTTTCTTGAACAACTTGATCTCCCCTCGTTCAGCCATCGCTTCATATTTCGTATAGAGTTCTTCAAATTGCTTGCCGTACGTTTCGGTCAAATCAACCGCTTCGTCTGGTGAGAATAGATGCCAGTCGCCGTCTTCGCGCACCCGCTTCATAAATAAGTCGGAGATCCATGATGACGTATTCATATCGTGTGTACGACGTCGTTCGTCTCCGGTGTTTTTACGCAATTCAAGAAAATCTAAAAAGTCATAGTGCCAGTTTTCCATGTATACACACGTGGCCCCGCGACGGCGACCCGAACGGTTAATGGCCACGGTAACGTCGTTGGAAATTTTAAGGAATGGAATTACCCCTTGTGAGGTGATCCCAGTACTACCAATCACCGAACCCGTAGCGCGGAGTTTGGTCCACGCAGTACCGATACCACCAGCCCACTTAGAAAGCTGCGCATTGTCACCAAAGACTTTGAAAATATGATTAAGATCATCTTCCACCACGTTGAGGTAACAACTAGATAGCTGGGGGTGCGGTGTACCAGCGTGAAAGAGGGTTGGAGTCGATGGTACAAACCGCAGCGTCGACATACTGTTATAAAACTCAATCGCTCGCTCTTCACGCTTGTCTTCACTGAGTGCTAACCCCATAGCAACACGCATCCACATAAATTGTGGTGTCTCGATCAATTTTCCTGCATTGTCGCGAATAAAGTAACGGTCATTGAGTGTCTCTACTCCGAGATAGCGAAAGAGGTCATCTCGTTCCGGAGCAATCGCTGCCGAAACTTTACTAAAATCAAACTCCGCCAACTTGGGATCGAGTTTTTTGTCAGCAATAGCCCGTTTGATGTTGCGTTCGAAGGCCGTTCGATACAAGGTTTCAAAGTCTGTACTCTTGGTTGTGACGTCTGCCCCGATTGCTTCGTGGTAAAGCCGTGAACATAGTTGGCGCGCTGCCACAGTTGAATAGGCCGGGTCGAGTTCGATCTTTGAGCGTAAGACCAAGGTCACTAGTTTGGACATTTCTTTGGTCGTGATACCTTCGTACACTTCTCGCTCTACCTGCTTCACCACACCATCGATATCAATCCCCCCTTCTACCCCGTAGACAAAGCTCGCAATATACGCGTGCATTTTCTCCCGTGAGAACTGTTCTTCGCCTTCGGCCGTTTTGACCATCAACTTGTTCTCTTGGATGTTCTTTACCACTTCTTCCTTGCGGCCTTCAGCAGCACGGAAACGGTATAGAATATAATGTTTAGCAACGGCAAAATAGCCCCGCTCCATTAGTGTCTCCTCGACAAGGTCTTGAACATTTTCAACGTGCGGACAGTCAGGTTTTCCATCACAAAAGTTTGTGAGTTTCGCCATGACCCGGTCAGCCATTTGATGCAAGATGTCGTCAGTAACGGTGAGATTTTCTTGCGAAAAAGCCTTGCGCATCGCAATAATTATTTTGGCTTGGTCAAATGGGACAGTTTCACCATTGCGCTTAATAACTGTTGTAAACATAGTAGGTAGGTCAGTAGTTGCTAAATTTGGGGCCAGTAAAACTCCTCTGTCAGTACTTTGTTCCAGAGCGAGAATTGAGCAATCGTTCGCAAAAATGATCGGTGGTGTGTGGTTCGAGTCGAGCTACGTTGTAAGACGTTGTCGACGCAATCATTTTTAAGAAAGATCGCGTTAATTAATTAGAGAGAGTCAGAGACACAACCTTGGGGCTGTCCAAGGCACTTGTAGGTACAAGCGCGTGTCTATCCTCCGAGACACACACGGTGGAGAACTCGTGTGTAGATACATACTAGACCTCACCAAGGGATATGTAAAATCCGGCTTAAAACAAGCGAATGTTGATAAGTAGACACAGTCCTAGTGAAAAAAGTATTGAAAAGTAGGGCTCGATTTTTCGGAGAAAAATCGAGCCCTACTATCATCCCAAGCCAAAACTGTGGATAGCCACTGAAGTCACGCTTGCGCAAGTATTTTTTCTTGTGGTCTAACCACTAAACCAAATGCAACTTGCACTCCCGCCCCGAGCGCCTTGCGCTCGGGGTGTCAATTATTTATGCAAGCTTTCTGCAATACCCGCACCACTCCATTGTCCGCATCCACCTCCACCTCGTCACCGTCGTGGAGGACTTGGGTGGCAAATTCTGTACCCACAATGCAGGGAATATTTAATTCACGTGATACAATCGCTGCGTGCGACAAAAGTCCACCGAGATCAGTTACGATAGCAGACGCTTTTTGACAGGCAAGGGTCAATTCTGGTGCCGTTGTTTCTGAGACCAAAATTTGACCCGTTTGCATATTCTCCATGGCAGTTTGCAAGTTATCTAAATCTCCATAATCGATTGAGATAACTTTTATAATTCCGATGACCGAGCCCTGATTGGCAACTTGTCCGCGTATAACTTTTGAGTCGCCTGCTATATCAGAAAATTGGGCGATGATTTCTTCAGCCTGGACACCTTCAAAATATTTTTGGTGGTAGTCCTCGACAAATGCTTGCTGGCGTTTGAGCACTTGATTAACGTTAGGTTTTAAACCTTCGTGTAATGCTAAAATTTCGCTTTGTTTTAATTGCGCCAAGACTTCCGTTGGTATCGCAAATTGTGTATGTAAAATGTTTAGAAGTTTTGCTAAGTACCCATCAGATACAAACAAAACAATATCCATAAAACTTCTAATATTATCTTTGAATGTAGCTACTTCCTGCATGTTTTTCTTGATTTGAGCATTACTGTCTTGGTATAAAAAAGCTCGATCAGTATACTCAATGTTCATCTTGGTATACTCACCGCACAGGGTCTTGGCGAACGTAAAAAATTCTTCAACAACTTCTGACGAAACAATCTCTTGATCGATAATGTTTTTTTCCACAAAGCTAGTGAAATCGATGTTGTGAGCTTCTAGCGACTGTCGATATCTAGCAAAGGTATCGGAACTATTATAAAACTCCACACCATCTCCAAGCGCCTGTTCGTACGCTTTTTTTGTGAAATATTGCTTGAACAAACCATTACTAATAATCGCCAAGATTTCTAAGGCTGAGTAAATTTCAGCGTGAATGTCTACTACCAAAATACTCACACCACGAGCTTGAAAACTAAGCATATAATCTGATCGATTGTACCGACTTTCAGTTGAGAGACCTGCAGAGTCGCCACTCTTTTTTGCAGCAGCCTTTTTCAAAACCCGGACCACTCCATTGTCCGCATCCACCTCCACCTCGTCACCGTCGTGGAGGACTTGGGTAGCGATTTTGGTACCGATGACGCAGGGTTTCTTAAGCTCGCGAGCAACTATGGCAGCGTGACTAAGCATGCCACCGCCGTCGGTAACAATGGCAGCAGCTTTTTTCATGAGTGATATATAACCCGGATCAGTCATTCCAGTCACTAAAATATCTCCGTCATTAAACTCGTTAACTGAAGTGAATTTATTGATAATTCGACAACATCCACTTGCAGAGCCCTTATACGCTACTACTCCTTGTAAAGAATTATCTTTAGTATGCATACTTATCCAAGCTGATTCGATCTGCTCGAGTACTGAACTACCCAGCCAATGAGATTGATCGAGAGTAAAATACAAAAGAGACGCCTTACGCCGTTCACTCAACTCATTTTCAGTCGGTACTATACCTACAGTTAAGTACGCAGCTAACTCTGCTCTAGTAATGAACAAAAAGTTTTCAACGTCGTACCCAACTTCAGCATTAAGTTCAGCAAGTACTTGTCGTAATTTGGTCGCATCGTCAGCATAAAATGATTCAGAATGTTTTCGGGCAGCTTCCAATAAATCTTTAATTTCCATATGTTCGTCATCAGACAAATGGTCAAAAACTAATTTCGTTGCAACATTATATGCACCATATTTTTTATACAATGCACTGTGTTCTTTTTGAATCTCCAAATACTCTGTAGTTGGCATGTCCAACACCTTCATTATCTCGTCACCAACTTCAATAAAAGTTTGAGACCACTTTCTAGCGTATTCAATATCAGAAACCTTTTCCAACAAAAACATGCTGACTTTTTCATGTTCGTCTTGTGACATTCGACCTGTAGCAATACCATCTTTGTATGTGATCAAATATTTGGAAAAAGAAACTCCGAATACCTTCTGCAGACCTTCTGAATAAATATCAAATGCAATAGAATTTTGCACAGCCGGAAATGCTCCACTCCAGTCTATAGTCCAATCGGTAGTAGTGATTTTTGTAACAATTTTACCAGTGTCGTTGTGTGTTGTAGGCTTTAAGGTAGTGATCGGACGGCTTTGGGTGATGTAAAACTGACCATTGGCGTACGCCCATTCGATATCTTGGGGACAGCCGTAGTGTTGCTCGATTTGAAGGATGAGAGTGGAGAGTTGAAGGATTTGTTCGTCGGTGAGAACACGCTCGGCGCCTTTGGCGCCGAGCTGCTGCCACTCATTACCGCCAGAATCAGCTCGATAGAGCGCTTTAGTCTGCTCACTGACGTTAGTATCAATTGTTCGTCTCGGGTCTTTTTCGACCATATAACTGTCTGGTGTCACACTTCCAGACACAATCGCCTCACCCAGACCAAAGCCTGCTTCGATAATGAGTTGATTGTAGTCTTCGGTAACCGGATGTACCGAAAAAGCAATGCCCGAATACTCTGACGCCACCATTTCTTGTATCACTACTGCCACCGACATATGTTTGTTCAAAAGATGCTGCTCGCCCCGGTAAAAGATGGCACGCGGAGTAAAGAGTGAAGCCCAACAAGCCTGCACTTTTTCAATCACATCGTCCTCTTTAACATTTAAAAACGTATCTAACTGTCCCGCCCACGCGGCTGATGCAGAATCTTCCGCTGTGGCGGATGAACGCACAGCGACAAAGTCAGTGTTCAAGTCTGCAAACGCTGACTCGATGGCCGCGCGCGTAGCGCGCGGCATTTTAGCTTGTTTGATCAGGGTTTGAATCCGTGCCGAAGCATCTTCAATCGTATGTGTTGTCTCGAGATTAACCGAATGCAAAATATTATCAATCTCCATTTTCAAATCAGTCTCTTGCAAAAACTCGTCAAACGCATTTGTAAGTACCACAAACCCCGGCGGTACGGCAATATCCGCTCGTAGTAATTCACCCAATGATGCCCCCTTACCTCCAGCGGTAGCAGTATCACTGTTTTGTAGTTCAGAGAGATTACGAACTATTTTCATTAGTGCACTATACGCAAGCGAGTGCAGTTTGCCAAGACGAAAGACCGGCCGCCAAGCGGCCGGTCTTTCGTCTTATTCTACTGACGTAAATTATCCCGAATTTCTCGCAACAATTTCACTTCTTCGCTTGGTTCTACCACTTTTTCAGCTTCTGGCTTAGCCGCTTCCTTTTTCTTTAAGTTATTGAGCAACTTGATAAAAATAAAAATCACCAGCGCAATAATGAGAAAATCAACAATACTTTGAATGAACACGCCGTAGGTAATTTCAGCGTCCCCAACGGTGACCTGCAAGTCAGCAAACTGAATACCTCCTAGCAATACCCCAAAGATGGGCATCACAACATTATTTACCAACGACGCGGTAATCTTGCCAAACGCCGCGCCAATAATCACGGCCACCGCTAAGTCCATGACATTGCCTTTCATGGCAAAGGCTTTAAATTCTTCAACGAATGACTTCATATCAAACAGTTAATTATCGCTACTATACTGGGCATTATAGCGTATTACTAATGGTGATGAGCGCAATGGGGTGCTACCTCCGAAGGATCGACGGTTCGTTTCGAGAACCACCACGCGGCCACCAGCGTCGTGAGTGGTACTGCCAAAATCAGTCCAATACTCCCGACCAAAATTCGTGATAACTCGGCAGCGACAACCTCTTGGTTTACAATATCACCAATCGCTGCATCAGTACGGGCAAAGAGTAACACCAGAGGGAGTGAAATCCCGACGTACGCCAGAGCCAGTGTATTGACCAAGGACCCAACGTGATCGCGACCAACTCGAATCGCTCGACGGTACAGCTCTCCCCAGCCAAAAGACGGATTGGCAGCACGCAACTCTTGCACGACCGATGCTTGGGTAATTGATACGTCATCAAGTACTCCGAGGATTCCAATGATAATGCTTCCAAGCAAAAGCCCAGCGAAGTCCAATTGTCCGCCGGTAGAGAAATTTAAATACACCGAGGCATCAGACCCAAAGCCAGTCAAACGCATCCACGATACCCACCAGGCTGCGAGTGCGCAGGTTACCAATACTGCAGCAAATGTACCGACAAACGCACTGACCGACCGGGCGTTGATGCCATGCGTAATGAATAACACCAGCGCCAAAATCACCGCCGCAATACCTAAACTTGTCCACGCCGGCGAATACCCAGCCAAGAGTGCTGGTATAAGCACAAAAAGAATAGCGGCCACGCTGAGTCCTAAACTCAGTAGCGCCCGCCCCCCTTGCCAGCCAGCAAAAATCAGAAGTAACAAGACAAAAGTTACTCCAAGCCAGACAAGTGGCGCCCGGCGATCATAATCTTTAAAGTCAAAAAACTCAGTTCCTTCGATGGTTACAATTCGGTTCACAAAAATCTGGTCTCCGGGCGCCAACTCCACCAGATCATTAATAAACACCGCCCGCACACCTGCGCGCTCCCCTTCTAGTACTTCAATCTCAACTTCTTGCACTAGCGCCTCTGCCCCCGTGCCAGTAATTTCGCGCGTGCTAGTGTCGAGAATCGCTGTCACTTCTGCTCGGACAGTTTCTTTTAATTCCTGCTGCACCATCTGTGCTACTCCTACACTAGGTACACACAAAATCGCCAGCAATATCCCCAATACTATTCGTTTCATTACCTTAGAATAGCAATTTGGCTAGATAAAAACCAACTCCTCCACCAAAGAGAAATAGAAATACCAACGAGACAATCAAACCTTCTTGATCCATAGTACACATATTGTACCGTGCACTTACCCAAACGACACGCTTCCACCGGCTAACAATGCCATGCCTTGCTTGATTATTTGGATCTCAGGATCCGACTCACCTTTTATTTCATTGAGTATTGCTGTGTAGTCTTCGCCGGTAAACCAGATGTATTCCGAGTGGTCCGCCGGATTGAGAACAATGTGTGCTTCTGGATCAGCAAATTGGGCAAAGTAGACCACTTCAATTGAATGTGAACCTTTAATTTCGTTAACGTAATCAAATACCCCAAATGGACTACCAACGGTTATCGCCACGCCAAATTCCTCGTCAATTTCTCGCTTCAATCCAGTCACAATATCTTCACCATAGTCGATATGCCCGCCGGGCAGTTCGAATACCCCTGGCAAAAACTTCTTCGTGGCTGCCCGACGCGGCAAAAACACCTCATACTTACCGTCTCGCTCCCGATGAATAAATGCGCAGGCTGTAATCACCTGTTGCCCGTGCGCCGCCACTTCTGAATCATGAGAGATTTTCATTACCGCTGATATTATCACAACTGACTGCTACAACCCAGTTATCCGGGACGTTAACTGAGTCGTCACTCGTCCATCAACATGCTCGACTTTTTTGACAAAAATAGGTATAACTATGGCCACTCGCTGGGTACCTTCGGCACCCAGCCGAGCAACATGGCGGCTATGGTATAAAGGTTATTACTGGAGTTTGTGGAACTCTCAATTCGG
>CAYGTP010000018.1:0-504 GCA_964352875.1 uncultured Candidatus Saccharibacteria bacterium | reverse complement strand
GTTCAATTCCCGGTAGCCGCCCCAAGATAGAATCAGCTCAGCATATTGAGCATTTCGTGAAGCTATATCTAGGTTTTTGTCCAGTTCAAGCCGTTTAAATTCGGCTTCTAACGCTGGATAGGCTTTTTCTATAGGGACCAGCCATTCATTGGCTTCAATACTCACTTTTTTGTCTTTTAAAACGTAGTTCTGACCAAGTGCAGAAAAGATCTCTCGCTTCTGTCTAATGTCCCCTTTAGCAAACTCATGACGAGCATGTACAGAGAAGTTGAATGTCTTCTCAGTCAACTCCAGCCATGTCTCTGCTCGGTTCTCAGTTGAGTCAAGATGGAGTTTTAGTTTTGTCAGTTGTTTCTTCAGTTCTGATTTCTCTTTGATAAACTCTTCATCGTCAATCAGTTCTCGGTAACGCATCTGGGTAAGGGTGTCGAGTTGCTTCTGGGTCGCATTGAAAGGTACCCCTTTCTTAAGACAACAATTCTGAGTATTATTCCACTAATAATA
>CAYGTP010000017.1:0-26777 GCA_964352875.1 uncultured Candidatus Saccharibacteria bacterium | reverse complement strand
TATTATTAGTGGAATAATACTCAGAATTGTTGTCTTAAGAAAGGGGTACCTTTCATGGGGACATCCTTATACCAAAATTTCTTACTGAGTACATACTGCCTCACATCCCAAAAAAAGGGACATTTTTAGACCTCGGGTGTGGCAGAGGGACACTCATTTCTTTAGTTCAGCAGCGTAGCGATACCCAAGACCTTGTCGGGGTAGACATTGTTTCAGCACCAGAATGGAATTTTCTTAAAAATGAATACACTAAATTTATAATTGCTAACGATAGTGAATTTATTAATACTTTAAAAGACGAGGAGCCAACATGCGTAACCGCGACAATGGTCATGCACCATCTTAATTTTCAAAAGCAGGCAAAATACCTCGAAGCTATGCACGATGCTCTCCCGTCGGGAGCCACCCTTCTGTTACTCGAAGATTCGTATTCTATGATACTTAAGCCTGAACAAGGAGTTGAACGACACAACATATTTATGAAACTTTCTCTATCAGATCGGTTAGCAATCATGGGCATCTACGACTGGTTTGCTAACCGGGTATTTTGCATGCGGACACAGACGCCAGTACCGTTCGCATATCGGACTATTGAAGAATGGGGGGAAATAGGAACGCAAGCAGGATTTACTCATTTAAAATCACAATTCATTGGCTACCCAGCAAATTTTGATGTACATACACCACGAGCGTTAATTGTGTTTCAAAAACAGTAGCTATACAGACTCAAGTATTGGAATGTAAATTGTTCCATCTTGCAATTCTTCAAACACAGTTCGGACGTCCTCTACGACGTCGCCCATTTTAGGAAGCCTTATTTAACAACGTATTTTGAGGGTATTTTCTGTGCCTACTGTCTTTAGTCGAACCCGATATAAAAACACCCCCCGCAAACAGACTGCGAGGGGTTTTGTTGTGGAGTGCTTCTTCCCTACTCTTTGTTGGCGTCTTCAAACGACTTGAACACCTTGTAGATAATGAGCGACAAGATAAACAAGAGTGTGAAGAGCGACACGCAGATATGGAACAAGGCGGCCGGTGCGTGTACGGCGAAGGTCGCCGCGTAGGTATCGCGAAAGTTATCGCCGATAACCAAGCTGACAGACGTCAGAAGCGCACCTGGCACCGAGCCGAAAAGCTCGGGTAGGGCGGACTTAAACGCGTCGTAGCCAATAACCGTATTAACGAACATCAGGACCGCTACGATAACCAACGCCCGCCGCGCCTCCCACACCGCTACACCGAGCGGGGTGATAGTGGAACGCGTTTCGTGCCACTGTGAGAGAATGCGCAGCACCCGGGCCGCACGAAACGGCTCGTACCCAGGCACAAACGCCACCACCGTCGTGACGATATCGAACGCGAACCAGAAGCCCGACTCAGAGCGCCACGAGGTTGGTCGCACCAAGAGCACCCGCAGCAACACATCGGCTACCAGGAGCGCGATGATAATGGTATAGAGCAGTTGATACTCTGTGTACCACCAACTCCCGGTTTCGGGTCGCACTACCAAGAGCAGTGCATAGGTGAGCAGGAGTGTATAGACCACTTGCTCGTAGCGTGGGCTGACTAGCAACCTGCGTATGTTTATCATCGGCACCTCCAGAATGAACAATTTCCCCTACGCTAGCAAATTACGCAGATAATGCAATTGAGTTTTGAAAAAATCGCCTGAGTAAGATAGGGTCTATTGAGGATAGTAGCTGGAAATAGTAACAGCAGTTGCGCCGAATTGGAGTAGTCCTCATCTTTCTTACACAGCCGACCCAGTGGAACCACTTTCTTCCCTATCACCCAAAACATACCCTTGCGTCACTTAACCAATCGAGACACAACTCCTCCAATTGGTTCCACCCGGGGGTCGGTAGTCGCCCTAATTAGGCAGTCTATTGGCTTGACTAAATAATACCAAAGTATATACTTTGGTATATGAATACACACACGATTTTAAATGTGAAGACTGACAAGAAGCTTAAGGCTGAGGCTAAGAAGGTTTCAGAAGAGTTGGGTGTGCCACTAAGCACCGTAATCAATGCCTTTCTTAAGCAATTTGTGCGTGACAAAGAAATTACCTTGTCTGCAAATCAGTACCGCCCTACCCCATACCTAGAAAGTATTCTCGAACAGGCTCAAAAAGAATACGAGGCCGGTGATTTTGTTGGACCGTTTAAAACGGGAGAGGATTTTATTGCTCACCTGAAGTCTCTGTAGTATGCAGTACATTCTTTCGAAACGATTTGAGAAAGACTTTGTAAAGCTCCCTAATGCAATTAAAAAGAAGGCTATTGCCACATTTGAAAAGTTTGTTGCAAACCCCCAAAATCCCTCTCTGCGAAATCATAGTCTATCTGGAAAATGGAAAGGTCACTTCAGCATCAATGTCACTGGCGACACCCGAGCCATATACTTTTTTATCGAAGATGATGTGGTGAGATTTGTGGCCATTGGTTCACATAGTGAACTATATGGGTAGCACTGTTGCGAATGCTAGAATAGCAGATATGAGAATCGGAATCACACTCACCTCATCAATGCACGTAGGAGACGAATATATTGAACTGACCAAGGCGGTAGCGACTACCCTCGCAAAAAATAATCACGGCGTCGTGTTTGGCGGAACTGACTACGGCATGATGAGCACACTAGCAAACACCTACAAAGACGCTGGGGGAACTGATTTAGTAGGTATACTGGCAAAAGACTTGGCAGAAGTGACAAAAGGATACGTGCCATTTGAAAAACTCAATGAAGCAATTTGGTGTAATACTGTAGGTGAGCGCAAAGAAACTATTATTAAAAAGTCTGATGCGTTTTTAATACTTCCAGGTGGCTACGGCACAATCGAAGAGCTAGGTGATATTTTTGGCGGCAAGGTTAACAAGTTGTACGACAAGCCAATCGGTATCTATAACCATGGTGGCTACTACAACACCCTGATCACTTTTTTTGACGAACTACATGCTAAAAAGTTTAGTAAAGTGAAGTTTTCGGAAATTGTTCACATTAGTGAAAATCTAGAAGATATTTTAAATTACTATCACACCTACACCACAAATGAAGTGGCTGATAAGTTCACTGTCTGAGTATTCCGGAAGAATACGAATAAAGTACTTAACAGGTTGAATTAAGTGTTATAACAGTTTCCTGGATACCCTACCGAGACGTTCGAACTGACAATCAGTTTCCAAATCTAGAAAAATAACAACCTTAGTGACAAAAGTCCAATTGCAAAGAGACTAATTATTCTCAGCCACTTGTTTCCGAGATTGATTACATGTTTTGTAACTAACCATGTACCTAAAATCATTCCCAAGAAAAACACCACTGCAATATCCCAAATAATCAAACCTGAGAAAGCAAAAATAGTAACAACAACTATATCGATCACTCCACTAGGAATCTTGTCAGTTCCTCTGGCTTCAAGAAGAGTAGTTCCGTATAAATAAAAATATATATAGGTCGCAAAAATACCTGTCCCGATTGCGAAACTGCCTGCCCACGCTGATACTGCCAAATAAGCGGCGTGTCCTGCGGCTATTCTTTTTTTACCCACCTTCTGTCGAATAACACCCAAGTTTTTGTTTATGAGCGTTAGTGGGATGAAAATCAGTATGACAACAGCAATAATTCTTTCTAAAAGTTCCTGGCTAACGTTGATAACCAGTAATGAACCGATAGACGCGCCTATCATTCCTAGGATAGTTAGCGGTAAAATTAAAGATTTAATAAAATTCCCAGATTTTAAATAATCCTTTAGCCCTCCAATGCGAAACCCTAGTATCCCAACTCTGTATACAGCAAGAGCTGAGTGGGCTGGAATACCCATCGCTAGTAAAGAGGAGATAGTCATCATAGAGACCGTACCAGAAACAAAGCTCCCAACCATACTACCGATTAGTCCTATGAGAAACACTATTATTAAATCTTCCATTGAAGAAGTATAGCAAGACAGGGATTACGTTTGTGGGATATTTATTGTCTAGATTGTCAGGCTGAACATCGGGATATACAACGTCGCATCATTCCTCTCCTCAAACACAGTTCGCACCACAAGAGTATTTCCAGTTCTATATTCCCTCCGGTCATTAAAAATTAGGTCAACATCCTCTACGACGTCGCCCCAATGAAAATATCTTGTTTTTGTAAAGATATACAAAGACGTTCCAGTTCTGACTTTTCATGCCCTAATGAGAGTTTAGAGTTAATCCATGGAAAATAGTTACTGAACCAAGCTTCCACTTCTTCTAAGACTGGATCATACCCAGATCTTGAGCACGTTGGTATATTGCACGACGAACTTCTTCTCCCGAATCAGTTTCTGTAGATTTACCGAATGTGCTTGGATTTGTAGCCCCAGTTGTACCAGTGAAACGCTCCCGGAATTGATCGTCAGAAATCTGAGGCAATATTTCAAGTCGTCGTTTGTTGAGTTCGTCTAAAAATTCAGCTTGTTTTACATAAAAGCGAGGAATTAGAGTCTCTGCCAAAAAATCCTCAATCGGTAGCAATAAGCGAATATCTGCTGAGCTGAGCATGTTTTGACAAATTCTTTTAAACTCTTCAGATGCACCGACTCTTGCCTCTTCACTCTCCTGGAGTATTTTCCGAGGCAGCCCTCGGTAATCACCAGATTCAATCGCGGCGCTCACTTGATCATTGTGAACTAAGTTCTCAAGCCAATCAGGAGCGAGGTCTGGATAGCTTTCGTACATACGTACCGCAACTTTTTTGTTTTTAGGAATTTCGTTTCCCAGTGATTCAAAGTACTTCCGTGCAATACTCTCGTGTTCTGCCGGATCGACTGACAGATACCAAGACGGATCCTCTACAATAGAAATATCTCCGTCCCACGACGCAAACTGCGGCTCTGACTTCGCTTCCAACTCTCTCATTTTTTCTTCGAGGTGATCGAGAGCCGCCTCTACCCGCTCGACTGTAGCAGCTTCACTTTCTTCATCCTCAAAGTTCCACTTTTCTCGTAGGTAGCTCATCACTTCTCCACGAAGCGCCTTATGAAGCGCACCACTATCGTTAAAAGCAGCATCTCTGAAGCACTGAAAGTCAGCTGCACTGGCTGGGGGATAAAAGTTCAATTTACCTCGCGCAGACCCACCACCACCTTCTATCTGCCGCGCTAGCTGCGCTTGTTTTTTGCCAATCTGCTTTGCAACGTAAGAGACGATGAAATCTAAGATGGGGAAATTTTTCGAATAGGCATGATGTTCTTTCTGTCTTCCGCTCTTGTCTTGTATTATCTCAACATATTTTCTACCTCGACTTGGACCGAACTGATCTGTGGTGTGAACCGGGGGTATTCCTGCTTCTTGTAATCCATTGGCACGGGCAGCAATTTTATTCAGCCAACCCTGTGTAACATATACCGAACCATCTTTAGCTGCTTGCAGGAGTTCGTAATCACGAGCGTTAAGATAGCCATAATACTTGCTCAATATATTTTCAGCTGATTCTCGACACTCATCCATTACTTCGGCTTTTTTGACCTGGTTACCAGATCGATCAGGATTCAAGACTCGAACGAAACCTACTTCCTTAAGCTCCTTATCAGGAATGTTATCCAGACTCCCATATTTATTGACTAAACGCATCATTGGGTCGTGCTCAGGCCTGAGTGTTGGTCTTTCAGTATTTAGCATCATAAATTAAATGTAGAATTACTACTTTAAAAATTTTGATTAGTGATTATCAAATATAGGCGGATTATAGCACTATATTTTGGCTCATAAAAACGATTTGGCATTCTAAATTGAAGAAAAAGCAGGAATAAACCCTGTTTCATCCTGTAATTTCTCAAACACAGTTCGCACCACAAGAGTATTTCCATTTTTATATTCCCTCCGGTCATTAAAAATTAGGTCCACCACAAGAGTATTTCCATTTTTATATTCCCTCCGGTCATTAAAAATTAGGTCCACATTTCTATACAGATTCCTTACAGGAACTGTCCACTCATTGGATAGTTTGTTTCGTTAGGCTCATAACTATCACAACGAGCCTTGCAACAAGGCTCCCAGCTTGTCTCACTGTACACCTTGTCAAGATTTTCATTTTTCAAAATCGTAGGCAAGGTCTTGCGCTCACTCCACGACGTCTCCCTAAATACCAAAAAGGGTTTTTAGTTTTTTCTGCACTAACTTTTTAGTAACTCCATCTAAATCACCGAGCTTAGCGAGCGCAAGTCGCTTCTCGATAGTTGCAATTTTGTTCGTACGAACATATGACACTTTCTTTAAACCGTTTACTTTTGTGGGAGAGAGTTTGATATCAAATGGTGAATGTCTTTTAGTAGAAATTGCACACAAAACAATGTCCTCATCACCAGTGTCTGTAAGCTGTAAGGCTGGACGAATCTTTTGACTCGCTAAGTCGGTCAATGGAAACGGGATGAGAATGATCTCATACGCTTTAGACATACACTTCTTTTGCGTCGTCTAGCGAATAGAGGTCTGGTTCATCTCCCCAGAAATCAAAACTAGATGACGTAGCATTCAGGTTAGTAATTTCATTGAATTGCGCATTATACGCTTGAGGAAACTTGAGCAAAAGTACTTCGGGCTTGTTGCGGCGACCAATAGCAAAAACCTCGCCGGTTTCCTTCACAATATCAACTATTTTTGCGAGCTGTTTACGAGCATTAGTTGTAGAGATAGTTTTCATATCAATATTGTACATTTTGTACAAAATATAGCAAGCGAAATAGTGTATTCAGTGAGGTGGTACTTTTGCTATACTTTGGAAATGAATATTTCTTTAAACCACCTACCGGTCGGTCCATATACTGAAGAAATGTTGGCTAAACAATGGACAGGTGTAACTTTGAGCAGAGGCGTTGCTGAAGGTAGATGTAATATCGTAGAACTGGATGGAGAAAACGTACTTGAAGTTACTCACCAAGCTGGGAAAGTTGGTCCGATAGACGGAGGTGTGTCGTGGAGATACAGATTTGGCGAGTCGTATGATGAATATACTACCGAATATAAAGTAAGGTTCGCTGACGATTTTGATTTTGTAAAAGGAGGCAAACTTCCAGGAATGTGTGGCGGCTCCAGTCCAGGCGGAGGAGCAAGCACCAAAGAAGCTGACGGGTTTTCAGTTCGTGTAATGTGGAGAGAAATTGGAACTCTTGAAGACTATGTTTATCATATGGATAGAGCGCGTGAAAAAAATTGGGGAACTGACTACCTGTGGCAAAAGTCTGTGAACAAAGGAGAAGAAATCAATGATAGTGAATGGAAAACATTAAATACGATGGATGAGAATCGTATTTATCTAGTCCCTGGAAAATGGCACACGATTAAAACTCACTTAAAAATGAACATTCCTGGTAAACAAGATGGTCAGATTGCATCTTGGTTTGATGGTGTAGAGGTATTAAATATGAATCTGCGTTTCAGAAAGGATACCTCCTTTGGAATTGATTCTTTCAGATTCACCACCTTCTTTGGAGGCGAAGATGCTTCCTGGGTACCAACTAAGAATGAGCGGGTTTATTTTAAGGACATTAACTTTTTACCATAAACGGCTCTGGTATTGAAGTCTGGAATACAAACAGTCTCATCCCCCAATCTCTCAAACACAGTTCGCACCACAAGAGTATTTCCATTTTTATATTCCCTCCGGTCATTAAAAATTAGGTCAGCATCATCTACGACGTCGCCCAGCATTTTGAAGCAATTTTTATAAGGTTTTTCTGAGTACCCTACCGAGACGTTCGAACTGGTATACTTTGTAATCATGAGTGAAGCAATACCAGAATAAGAAAATGTAATGACTAGCGAATTGGTAATGTCACTTTATGATGGACTATCAAAGAAAGGAATTAAAATCTGGTTGGACGGTGGTTGGGGTGTAGATGCGCTCATTGGAGCACAAACCAGACCTCATGGTGACGTTGATTTGATTGTACAGAAAAAGGACGTTGACGCTCTAAGCACATTCTTTAAAGCAAATGGTTATTCAGAGGTTGCGAGAGATGATTCACGTTGGTGGAATTATGTACTCGGTGACAATAAAGGAAACGAAGTGGATGTGCATGTGATTGAAATTGATGAAGATGGAAATGGCATCTACGGACCTGTTGAAAATGGTGACGCATACCCCGCTCAAGCATTAACGGCAACAGGTTCTATTGCTGGTATTGAAGTGAATTGCTTATCACCTGAATACCAACTTGAATCACATACTGGCTACGAGATACGCGACAAGGATGTAAACGATGTTAAAGCGATTTGTAACAAGTACGGACTAACTGCACCAGAAGTTTATACGGGCAGATTTTGAAACTGAGGAATATAGATGGTTTCGTCTGGCAATTTCTCAAACACAGTTCGCACCACAAGAGTATTTCCATTTTTATATTCCCTCCGGTCATTAAAAATTAGATCAACATCGTCTACGACGTCGTCCCGAAGAAGAAAACGACTACTTCCTTTTGGAAGTAGTCGTTTTCGATGAGGGGGTGGCTACCAGGCGTAGAGTTTTCTGTGTAGCGGTAGTGGAACAGAAAAGCCGGAACGCGAATCGAAAAGCTTTTGAGCTACTTTGGAAGCTTTCCTAGCGAACCAAAGTCGCCAATCATAAATGGTGGCTGAACCCAGCCTCACCCCATTCTCATCACGTCGTTGATCATTGGACCGGCAAAGTGCTATCGTTCCTCTGACAACAACCTCGCTACGAAGCTTGGAGTTCCGTTCGCGGGGCTTCTTTTTATTATTTATCCAATACATCTATTTGCAAGTAATCCGTGCGGAAATCAGCCAGATCAGTAATAGTGGTTGATTCAACGCCACTCACCCC
The DNA here is from genome assembly GCA_964352875.1 of uncultured Candidatus Saccharibacteria bacterium. Classification (GTDB taxonomy): domain Bacteria; phylum Patescibacteriota; class Minisyncoccia; order Phycocordibacterales; family UBA918; genus OLB19. The sequence goes on along the minus strand of CAYGTP010000017.1, from coordinate 17,963 downwards.
ATCAGCAGTGGTAGTTACCAAGATGTCCGCTAGAGCAACTCGGTAAATGCCAGTTTCATCAGGCGTGACTTGGACGGCCAATTCGACAGTCTCGGTTTCCCCTTCACGCACTTCAAACACACCGCTGATAGATTCATCCGCAGTTGACGACACTGTCGCCACTGTATCAGCCACCGTTCCCCCATCTATACTGTAGACGATACCGTCAGCGACACCAGCAAGTCCCGCGTTGTCAGTAAAGAAGTAATCATCTTCAACTGCCGTAACATCAAATTCAATTACGAATTCTCCGTACCCCAGCTCTTCAAAGTGCGTCGTATCAGTACTAACAATGTCTAACATCAGTCCGCCAGTTCGCAGAGTGTGCGTATCACCAGAGACCGTGCCAACAAAGTCAGTGGCTGGATTAAGATCATCATACCCTTCTACATCCCAGTATGCCTGCGCTTCTTCGGTGACAGCGGCAAAAATAGTTTGTGGCACTGGATAGTTATCAGCTTGGTCCTCAAATTCAACCATTAATTCGATGTCATACGCGGTCGTTTCCTCAAACACCTGATCAACTTCAAAAATATATACAGCGCTATCGCCATCGGTACCTAAAGGCGTTGTGAGTTCAACTCTGTATTGTTCACCATCTACGGTAATCTGCGCATCATCGATTATTTCATCAATCATCCCTCCCGGTGTTGTGATCGCGATACCGATAGTTTCAGTATAGAGCTCCCCACCTTCTGGTGTAACCCTAAACGTAAAAATAGTATGTTCAGTCGTGTCATCTTCATCTACTACCAATACTGTGGCGTCAGGATCGTTGCTAGAAACAGAAAATTCTAATGTTTCGCCACCTAACTCAGTAACCGAAAAGACGACACCATGTCCTGGACCAATATCGCCAAAGTCAGTCAGTGTTGTAGTAGCGCTGTAATTATCAACAAATGACACTTCGGGTACCTCAAGCAAGTACTTACCAAACTGAGCAGCATATGTACTACTCGCTAAACTCGCTGCCACTACAATATAGTGTTCTTCATCCTCCTCGAAAGTAAGGTCGAGGTCAACAAAACGTAACGTACTAGAAGCACCATACGCATCGGGCGTATTAGCTGGGATCTCAGCCACTCGGTCACCAAGTACCCACAGTGATACCGATTCAAACACCTGCCAGAGATCAACGCCATCTGGTGATTCAGCAAATCGTAGTAACAGCGTATCTAGAGTTGCAGTCCCGTTCATGAATTGCAGTGAAATATCTGCCACTGGTTGGTAGCTCACACCTGAGTCCAAGACAGACTCTACCTCATTCAGTTCAAATAAATGCAAAACCGAGCTACTGGCAGTATTTTCTGTGCTGGTCGCTGCGTCAGTGCCATCGTCAGTTGATGTTCCGGTGCCATCGTCGGTGGTACTGGCAGTATCACCATCAGTTTCTGTAGACACATCATTTTCACTAGAGCCACCTGAAGATCCCCCTCCGCCGCCGCTACGGCTACGCGGACGTGATTCTTCAGTCGCTGTACTGGTCGCTGCACCAAGCACTTTGGGTCTCGGATCAGATAAACCTCCGATGGCAAGTAGCTGCTCGACCCGCAATTCCAAGAGCACGATTACTTGCTTCAGTAGCACGATCTGTAACTCTTCCAATGATTCTTTGGTCGTATACTGACTTACATCAATAGTACTAAGATCAGTCGGTTGATTGGCCGAAATAATAGAGGGTACCAATAAAAAAACCAATACGAGTCCGAGGATTGTTTGTTTCATCTGAGTACTAAATCATTTTCTTAGAAAAAAGCAACTTGCCGTCATTTTTTATCGCATCAGGCCAATCGCAGCAATAGAGAGAACAATCGCTATAACCTTGCGAATATTCCAGTGCTCTTTGAAAAAGATAGTGGCTAGTACAATCGGAATAACAATATAGAGTGAGTGGATGGTGTAAACCACCGCGAGTGCTCCGCCGTAAGCAAACGCCAGCATATACGTAGCAAACGCTACCACCTGTAACGCTCCACCTATAAACCCTAGTATTATTAGTTTTTTGTCGAGGAAGTGCGTTTCAGGTGCAGCATCGACTGACTTTTTGCGTAGTCGATATAGAGCTGCACCGACCACTGCACTAAAAGCATTAGCAACAGCAGCGAATAAAATAACTGAAGTAAAGGTATCGGCTCCTGTCTTATTAACCACAGCAGCCATCGCAGCAAAACCAGCACTAACAACCATCAACACGAGTCCTCGTGTCAAATTATTTTGTCGACTTTTTTCGGTTCGACTAATCAGGAGGAGTGGTACAAACATTCCTAACATCACACCAATCCATTCGAACAGGGTTAAGATTTCGGCAAAAAATAAAACGCCAAAAAACAACACAATGAGTGGACTCACGAACTTATGGAGTGGCAAAATAATTGTAGCGTCGACATATCGCAACGAATCCATGCGGATATTTGCTCCGATGATATAGATGATACCGCTTAAGAAACCGATTCCGAGTAAATACCAAGACAGCTCTCCAAATCCTTCAAATATTCCGGCCAGTACAAAGCCCAATACCGCAGACACCATGGTGTTGTATGTATTGAGTAAACTGGAATTATATCCTCTTGTAACCGCTATTTTTTGAGTAAAAATATGTACTCCAGTAAACAAAACCGAAACTAAAACAAAAATAAACCACGGCTCCATAATCACTACATACTAGCACCTATATATGGGATAAAACTAAACCACCACCCGCTAAAGCAGGTGGGTTTTAGGTATTGCAATACCGTCGGCTGAAGCCGAAACATAGAGTGGTAGTTGGTCTAGGCACTCAAGACTGTGAAATTGTCACCTCGCTTTTCAGCGTCTTCATCTTGATTTGCAATATAGTCCATGATCATCTCATCGGTAATTGCACCTGAGGTGGCTGCGAAGTATCCTCTGCTCCAGAAGTGGTTGCTCCAGAACTGCTTTTGGAGTTTAGGAAACTCTTGGAGTACCTTCCGGGTGGTTTTGCCTTTGAGATACTGTGCCATTTTGGAGATGGAAATTTGTGGTGGCATAGATATGAAAAGATGGACGTGATCTTTTGAGATGTGGCCTTTAATGATTTGAACGTTGTGAGTATCACAAATTTCTCGTATGAGATCACGTGTGCGGGTTCCCAGGCGGCCCGTCAGGACTGGTTTATGATATTTAGTGGTCCAGACGAGATGGTATTTGCAATCGAAGACGGTATGGGATGATTTGCGGTATAACTGCATTTTATGAGTTTACCACCTTCTTAAAAGGATCGCCTGAAGGCATAGAAAAAGCCGGGCGGTGTGCCGCCCGGCATATTGGGTATGTAGCTACAGTAAGCAGCTACACACAAGGAACGTTGTCAGATAGAGTTCACTCAGGCAGTTTCCGGAAACGGTCACGCGCTGCCTCGTTGGTGCGGCGATTTTCGTCGCTGTAGTCAGCGTTCGCCGCATCTTCAAGGTCGCCTTCGGCCGGAGCGATCACCGGAGCCGGCGTCTGGTCGAGTGCACGCAGCTCTTGCTGCAGCTCGACGTTGGCCGGCTGGATCACTGTCTTCGGCCGAAAGCCCATCTCGCTCTGAGTGATACCGATCGCGAGAACGAGCAGGAGCACGCCGAAGCTGAGTTGAAGCCAGTTGCGCGAGAGCGAGTCGCCCCACTTCTGCGAACTGTCTTCCGACTCGGTCGTCGGCTGAGCGTCGCGGTAGATCCGCCGGCAGACGGCGAGAACGATGAATCCCACCGCCAGCCAGAGCACGACTTTGGCAAGCGCAAACCCGCCGATCGACAGTGCTGTTGCATCAAGCATGTCAGTTCCTCCTTAGTGCTTGGTGGCCGAAGTCGACTCGGCGAGCGCCTGGTTGAAGGTGCCCATCAGCATAGCCGGGTTCTTCAGCGCCTCGTACGGCAGGATGATCACCCGACCGTCCGGATTGGCCGCCAGTTCGCCCATGATCTTGAGCCAGCGCTGGGTGACGAACGCGTCGTTCACCCCTTCGGCCAGCCTCGTATTCACGAGCACCTGGGTCTCGGCCTCCTTGAGGTCGACTTCCTGCTGCTTGATCGCGACTTCGAGCGCCGCCTCCGCCTGCTTCAGCGAGACCTGCTTGTCGGCTTCAGCCTGCTGAATCGCGATCTCCCGCTCCTTGGCTTTCTCACGAGCTTTCACGATCACCTCGGGCGGCTGCACATCAGCCAGACCGAAACGGATAGTCGTGATCGGCGTCACGCCGAGCCGCTTACGCACTTCTTGCGCCAACGACTGCGAGATTGCATCCCGATTCTCCATCACTTCCGCGATCGTGTACTCGGTCAGGAGCGACCGAACCGTCTCCCGAATGACCGGCTGGGCATAGATGCCATAGACCTTGGTCATCGGGATCACCCGAATCCGACTCGAATTCGTCTGGTCAGCCGGCACCCTGGCGAACACCTTCTCGACGTTGGCCTTGTCGGCGCTGATCGTGAAGACGCCGCGGATGTCGACGGTCAAGTTGAGCTGGTCTTTCGGCATGTAGATCTGCATGCTCTCCTTGGCGCCGTAGTCAGACGCCTCGACCAAGATCAGGTTGTCGCAGTTGAGGCAAAAGCCTTCCAGCCGAAACTTCGACGGCTGAATGATTCCCTCCTGCAGACCAGATTCGGTCGAGAGCTTGCCGACATGTGCCGGCGGCACCTCAACAGGGTCGCCGCAACCAGTCAGAAGCGTGACCGCGACCAGTGCGGCTATCAAGCCATTGCGTTGAACACTCATGGTAAACTCCTCTTTTTATTTTCAGTGAACGTTTGCGTGTCCATCCCTCATTCGGGCGACAACGCAAAGAGCGGTCCCGAAGGACCGCTCTTTGCAAAACTCTTCTATGAACCACACTAAATCTGACTAAAACATGGTCCAAGAAAAGCCTTGCAAGGAACTCTCCTTCGGTTGTCAGATTTAGCTGGTTGTAAGGTACTGGTGGTGGCTTTGCTCTCTCCACCAATTACACTCTACCGCGTATAAATACTTTTGTGTTATATATAGTTACAAAATGTATTTATTTTTATTAAAATAAATAAATATGATTGTTTTTAAGGTTATAATATGATATATAAGTTGTAATATAAAAATACATTTTTATGAATTTACAACAAAATCTACAGGGTCTGGGGCTCACCCCCACTGAAGCAGGAGTCTACCTGGACTTACTCGAGTACGGCACACAAACCATTTCTAGTATTGCTCGCACCAGCAAATTGCACCGCCCCATGATCTACCAGGCCCTCCCGACCCTCAAAGAAAAGGGGCTGATTGGTGAGCGCCAAGTGGGTAAACTCACGCATTACAGCGCCGAGCCCCCTGCCCGACTCAGGTCTTTACTAGAAGTTCGACATCATGAGCTAGATACGCTGATCCCTGAGCTCCATGAAATGCAAGACACCAACAAACCACACGTACGAAGACTCGACGGTAAAGCTGGTATTCAAGCGGTCTATGACGATATCGTAAACACCCTCCACAAAGGCGACAAATTTTACCGCATTAGTTCTGAAGATATTCATGACATCGAAAGTGTTGGTCTACCAAAAGATTACGAAAAGCGACGTGATCAAATGAAGCTAGAACGCCTTGTTATTACTAACCCTGAGTTTAAAAAATCGCGCGAACCAAAACTAGAAGAGTCTTTAAAAATCGTGCCAGATGAATTCCTGCCGTTTGATTATGGCGTTGCTCAAATTATTTATGGTGACAAAATTGCCTATCTCGACTACGCCAAAAGAGTAGCAACAATTATCGAGAACCCCACCTTGGCGCGGTTTCAAAAAGACGTATTTAAAATGCTCTTTCGTCGCCTCTAATACTCGGCCGCGGTGGTAGATTTCTATGATCATCTGGTACCGACCGTACTCCTTTGGCGTCAATCACGCCAAATTGTTCAGAGCCAAATACCACCACCGGTCGGTCGTCCTTGACGCTAAAATTACGCGGCTGTTTTGTCTGTTCAGTAACTCGAACCCGTATTGAATCACCCCGTCTTGGCTGCAAGACAAATCCCTCAGGAGTTTGTGATACCACCGTCCCGACATGCACTGTCGCCTTACGCTGCTCGTCATACGACCGATACAGCGGTCCCAATACTGGTACTCCGCTGTCACGAGCTCGGTCAATCAAGCGATCATGCATCGTACTGTTTGCTACTGCATATCCGCCTAGAGTAGTGACAAGCAGCAAAATACCTACTGAATATACCAAAGGTTTCTGGTAAGCAAACGAATAGCGGCGCACCAACATCTCCAACACTACCAAAAATACCAACGCAACACTGACTAAGAGCCACGGCATACCCAAAATAAATGCGAGTACCCCGGGCGCACCAAAGCCTGGTACAAACATAACTCCCGTATGGCGCAACACGAACACCATCAAGCTCAATACATATAATAGTCCGAGCAGCACTAATACCCCACCTAGAAAGATAAGTGTCCGTTGTAACCACAACTGTCGCTTTGATTTCATAGTCACGTCACCAGTTTTGATGGCGGCGACTATTGCAGTGTGAGAATTTTCTGATGGCATACTTATATTTTTAAATGACTACATTGTTGACGCAGCTTGGACTTGGCTCGGCTGAGTCGGACCCCAACGCTCGCTACTGGAATCCGCAGTACTTCAGAAATAGCTAAGTAACTCATTTCTTCATAGAAATACAATACCAAAATTTCCCGATGTGCTTCAGATACCTGGCTGAGTGATTGTTCGAGCTGTAATTTGAGTTCAGCGTCAAGCGCTGCCTGATCACTCGTTTCGGCGGCAATTGGATGCGGGAACAGCGTATCAGCATCAAAAAACGGAAGCGCTGCCCTCGCTTGCCAACGTAATTGGTTTACAAAGACATTATGGGCAATGCGATACAGCCACGGCGAAAATGAACGGGTGGTGTCGAAGTCGCGCAAATTAGTATAGGCTTTAATAAAAACATCTTGCACTAAGTCTGTAATGTCTTCACTACGATTGAGAAACTTGCGAGCGTAACGCTGCAGCTTTGCTTCATACCGTCCCATTAAAATCCCAAACGCATCAATATCGCCAGCCACAATTTGCTTTACTATTTCTTCATCAGTGTCTGTCTGTACATCCATACCCTCATATAGTTATACACCGCTGAAGCGAAATTATTACCTGCTAGCAATAAACGGCCGCAAGCAAAGCTTGCGGCCGTTTATTGCTTTTTAACCCACCACTCCCTATTCAGCTCGCCCTCCACCATGAGAACCCTTGCCATGACCATAACCTCGATCTGGCTTTTCAATCCCTAATTCGTCCATAATTTCTTTCGCTGCTTCGCCTTCACCGGCAGCACGCAAGGCATCTGCTTCGACTAGTTTCTCAAAATCAGCTTCAGATTCGATTGCTGCACCCAACTTGGTCTCAGCTGCAGCTACCTGGAAGGCGCTGTAATCTTCAGCCTCTACAGCAGCCCTAATTGTCTCTCGAACCTCGTGCCGATAGTCGCGTACAGCTTGCTTAATTTCACGCAAATCCTCACGTTCCAAGCCAGAGTTCTCGAGTACAGCACGGGCTTCGTCTCGATCCCCCGCTTCACGTAAATCTTTTGCTTCTTCAAGTGCACTTAGCTGTTCTTCATTCAACTCTAGTTCTAACTTTTGTAAAATGTCAGCATTAAAGGCGCTGACACTTGTCGCTGTGATGGCAAACGCAGCCACCGGAATAAGTAATTGTTTCATAGTGTTAATCTAAGAATTCGTAATTCAGACAGGATCCTGATGTCCGTAAAGCATCACTGCTTCCCTTATTACTACACCAGTAGCGGCACTTTATTACCTATCAAAACAATAGACTGCTGAGCATGAATGACTCAGCAGTCTATTGTTTACATCCGTATCATTTGCAATCCGACTAAGCTTTGTGCCCATATGCTTAGATACATTAGAAATTGGCTCTAATGTAAGTCGTTCGTTTTAAGTATTAGTATTTCTATCTTTTTTATACAACCATTATATTAAAAACTGGAATGAAGATAGTTTCATCCCCCAACTTCTCAAACACAGTTCGCACATCTCTCACAGAGACTGTTCAGGTTGCCACTATTTTTACTAAATAGTAGGTAACCTCTTGCGAAGTGACGTTAGGTCACTTCTCACTCTACGACGTCGCCCAGCATTTTGAAGTATGTTTGTAAGGGTTTTCTAGATACCCTAGTTGGAGGTTTGAACTGAACGTTGCTTTTTTGGCGCTAAAGAGTAATCTAGACACAAACAACTGTCCTTTGGAGGAAACGATGTCCAATTTACTTGAACGACTATACCCTCCTAATGAAATATTTGTTAGGAACCCTCGCTACAGTGAAACTGAACCGAGAATGACAGTTACGTGTTCAGTGCCAGAGAGTACTGGATACACCCAGAAACTAATTCCCTATCTCTCGGCGGAGAACTACGTTCGAATACTTTCTCAAGCCAGCTACCTACTCTCGTACTATGTACTTGAAAGGAAGCTGATTCCCTTGGAAGTCACGGCGGATGAGTTTCTGAAAGCGATGGAAGAGTTCGAACTTTACTATCGTAACCTTGCTATGACATTTCACACGAGAGTGGAGAAGGGTGACAGCTTCGAAATGACACTCCACCTTAAAGATTGGCGGGTTATCAGAAGAATGTCTGACTTCGTTCTATTCACTTTCGAGAATGACCGAACGGTCATTAGCGGTGAGATGAGTTTCATCTACGTCTCATAACAAGCCACTAAGCGGAGCTACCGACTGGTGGCTCTTGCTTTATGTATAAACAATTTCTGAAGTATAAAAAGTTGGAATACAGACAGTGACGTCACCCCTCTCCTCAAACACAGTTCGAACATATCTTACAGGAACTGCCCACTCATTGGATAGTTTGTTTCGCTCCATTCACAAAAGTTCCCAATTGGTCTTGCGAAAGTTTCCCAAACTTTCTCACTCTACGACGTCGGTCATTTTAAGGAGTTTGATGTAACTACAGATTTTAGCTAGCTTATTTTGTTTGCAAACTAAATATATTCATTGTGGCCAAAAGGACTATTGTTGGGCATCACCTAATTTACTAACCGCCAAATCAACCTCGCCATAAAAAGCTTTTTTGGTACTGAACTTTATTTCTTCATTGCCCAAATAGAACATAGGAATTACACGAACACCTAACCCTTTTGCTTCTTGCTTATCTTTTAGTACTAATTCCTTTGTTGAGGTAGCTGTAGAATCTATACTAAACTCTTCCTCGTTGAGTCCAAGTTGTCGAGCGTATACCAAAAAATGTGTCTCCGGATTTTCTGACTGATACCATTCTCTTTGGTTTTCAAATAAAATATCGTGATATTCATAAAACTTATCTTGCTTCTTTGCAGCTTCTGATGCCATGGCAGCAGCTACTGAAATTGAATGAATTCTTTCATCCGGAAAATGCTTGAATTCATATTTTAAATTTTCTCCATGGAGTAACTGTAGTTCCTTAATCATCGGTAAAAAAGCTCCACACGCTGGACACTGAAAATCGCCGTATTGAGTAAGAGTCACCTGTGGCTGAAAGGCTTCTTCCAACTCTTTATCATGAAAAAATAACCACAGTAAGCCTGCCACAAGAGAGGCAATAAAGGCGGCAATGAATACGCGTTTCATTTACAGATAGTATCATACTGCATCGTTTAACCATTCGAGAGTCGGTACCCGCCCAGCATTTTGAGGCTTGTTTATAGCCCTCTCATAGAGACACTGTTGAGAGGTTTTTAAGCTGTTACAATATATATTTATGAGACGAATCATCGTTCATCTTATTCGTGGCGAAGCGAAAGACGCCCATGAAGCGATCACCCGCAGTTTAGTTGATGAACTTGATGCATTTCCAATCCATGAGCGAGTTGCCCCCCACTTAACTATTAAACGTTGGTTTGAGCTAGATGATGCAGGCTTACAGTCTGTCTACGCTGCATTAGACCAGATTGCAGCAACTCATAGACAGAGTTCGTACCGTCTGCACGGATTCAAAAACTTCGGTGAAGGAGTGATTTATGTTGATGTCACACCATCACAAGAGACATTAGATATTGTGTCTGCAACGATGGGAGCAATGCGAGATATTGAAGGAATGACTTTTGATGAATATGACGACATCCAGGGAGACCTGCATGCTACTGTCGCCATGCGCGCCCAGAAGCCGTTTGATTTTCAGAAGACGTGGGATTATCTTCATAAATTACCCCCAATAGATATGGATCTTCAGTTCGATAACATTGCTGTATTAAAGAAAGTTGATAATAAGTGGGTTCCAGAGAGGGTCTGGGAACTGCAAACGTAACGGTTCCAATTTTATAAACGCGCTTTATTAATTTCGACTAAAGCAGCGTCCTTTCCAAGAAAATCACCCACATGAGTATTCTTGTTAAGCTGTCCTGCAAAATAGCGAGCATCAAATTCTAGTAGCTTTAGTTTCACTTCCTCGGTTACCTCTGCTGCTTCCCCTTTAGGTACCACAAATATTTTATGGTCAGCTTGGCCATCTTCAAAATACTCCACCATTCCGATTGGCTCACATTCAATCACCGTGCTGTGTGCAAACTTTTGGTCAGTGATGACATAGCAATCTAGCTCATCACCATCAGTAGCCAGTGTATTCAGTATGTACCCATAGGCATAGGGGTACGTCAGGTGAAAATCGACAGTTTTTATATACGTACCAGTCTGCTTATCAAACACGTTCTTCTTACTTGGTTCACAGGTTTGTTCGATAAATACTTTCATATATGGTTTTGTGAGAAGCAAGACTCAATTGATATTTTGGTTACTTATAACAAGTAGCAAGTTTGAGGCCTTCGGTAAAAGACGGAGTAGCTCCTCCCATAATTTCGTCCACCCGGGCTTGCCCTAGACCTGCTTCCGCACACGCAATCATCTCTGGAGTGACTGTAATTTCATCCGCATCAATACCAAGAGCATTAAGTAATTTTTTCTGTCCGTCAGATAAACTTGCAGCCTGAATCGTGACACCTGCATCTACGGTCTCGTCGTTAGTATCAGCTTCAACACTTTTAGTAGTTGAATTTGTTGCCGGAACGTTGGCGATAATGTCACCGACCAAGCTAAACCGACCAACTATAAATCCTACTGCAAAGACAAGAACGAAGAGCAGCCCCAACAGCACGTTTTTTGTATTCATAAATATTATATTGTTCTGCACACTTAAGAGTACAGCGCACAAGTAAATAGTAATAGATGACAATTAATATCACCGCCCTAAGACTTTTAGTATAGCAGCTTTGGAGCAAACTAATGTGCCGCCTACAGGAAGGCTTAAAAAGCAGGATCCTGCTGATTAAAACTACCCAAGCAATCAGTGTTATATACTAGAGAGATGAAGTCTGGTAGAAACATTTTTCCAATCCTATATTCCTTGTTGTGCGGTACAGTCTTGTTAGCTGCATTTTTTGCGTTTGTAACCACTGACTATTTTGACCCAAAACCAGCCAACCCCACACCCCTCCCCGACGCTGATTATTTAGACGCAAACCTACCAATTGATGTTCGGGTGGCTAGTCTATTGTCACACATGACGCTTCAAGAAAAAATTGGACAAATGGCACTGGTTGAAAAAAACAGTCTCAAACAACTGAGGGACATCAGCGACTACTCACTCGGTGCTTTGCTTAGTGGTTCGGGAGCAAAACCTGAAGATAATACCCTAACCGGTTGGAAACAAATGGTTACTACTTTTCAAACCCAGGCGTCTAAGTCACGCTTGGGTATTCCCTTACTTTATGGATCTGACGCCATTCATGGACATGCACACGTGGTTGGTGCGACAGTATTCCCGCACATGATTGGACTCGGTGCAGCCGGCAATCCGACGCTGATAGAAAAAGTTGCAGCCGCAACCGGCGGCGAGATGGCAGCCACTGGTGTAAATTGGAATTTTGCACCCAATCTTGATACCCCACAAGACATTCGCTGGGGTCGCGTCTACGAGACATTTTCCGATGACCCAGCATTGGTAGCAAAACTAGGTGCGGCATTTATAAACGGCCTGCAAACACCCCAAGGTGAAACGGCCAAGCTAGTATCTGTCCTCGCTACCCCAAAGCACTACTTGGGCTTAGGTGGTATGGGTTGGGGCACGTCGTTAAACAACAACTTTAGCATAGATCAAGGAATTACTCCGGAAGACGAAACACTACTGAAGGCAGTCTATCTACCGCCCTTTGCTGCAGCAGTAGACGCGGGAGCGTTAAGTATTATGGCCGGGCTCAATACTTGGGGTGATACACGAGTAGTCCGGCAGAAATACTTACTGACCAGCGTACTCAAACAACAGCTCGACTTTAAAGGATTTGTCGTATCTGACTGGTACGGCGTTCATGAAGGAACCAAAAACACTTTTTTAGCGACCGTGGCAGCGGTGAATGCAGGAGTCGATATGGTCATGCTACCGTTTGACTACGAGACCTTTGTACGACACATGCAATGGGCTAATCGGCTCGGCTTGGTTTCAGATGCACGGATTGACGAGGCGGTAAGTAGGATTTTGTATGCTAAATTTGCACTTGGTTTATTCGACCAAGCAAGCACCAGCTCACCTATACCTACTCCAACTGAAGACAACCGCGCCATCGCACGTGACGCCGTTGCTCAGTCTCTCGTTTTATTAAAAAATGATAAAAACCTACTCCCCTTCAACCCTAGCGCTAAAAAAATTCGTGTCGTGGGGAGTGCCGCTGATAACGTTGGCAAACAACTCGGGGCCTGGAGCGTCGAATGGCAAGGTATTGATGGCAACTGGCTACCTGACTCCACATCTATTTTGGCAGGCATAAAAGAAACAGCGAGTTATAACACTTTGGTAGAATACGACATACAAGGAATCTTCTCTGTAGACACACCACGGGCGGATATTGGAATAGCAGTCGTCGGTGAATCACCCTATGCCGAAGGTTGGGGAGACAACCCCTACCCCACCCTCAATGAAGCAGACAGAATTGCGATTACTAATCTCAAGCGCGCGAGTGAGACTGTTGTAGTTATTTTAGTCACCGGACGACCCCTGCTAGTGACAGATGAAATTGATGCCTGGGACGCCTTGGTAGTGGCTTGGCTACCCGGCAGTGAGGGAGCCGGGGTAGCCGACGTACTATTTGGCAAAAAGCCGTTTACCGGAACACTCCCCTTGCCGTGGCCAGCCCACATTGAACAACTACCAATCACTCCGTCAGGAGAAACCAGCAACAAGAGCGCGGTTCTCTTTCCTCGATATTTTGGACTGTAATTTTAAAGTGGAATGATCAACGCGATTGCAATTACTTTTGAGTCCTCTTACTTTTTTAAAGTGATTAATGACTTATAAAAACAAAAAACTCCATTTTGGAGTTTTTTGTTTTCGGCGCAAAGAAACTATTTCTTTTTTGCTGGAGCTTTTTTGGCTGGTGCCTTTTTTGCTGCTTTTTTTACTGCCATGCTATTGGTGCATATTGATAAGGCATGATGGCCTAAAGTATGGGGAGCAATCCTTGACCCAGAGGCGTCTCATGTACCAGTAAGTATGAATGGAAATTATAGAAGCTGCAATATCAAATTTCGTTTGCTGGGGGACAACTGGTACAGCGCACTTCATCTTTCCCATCAATGCTGTCAACACGAAACTAAACTTACTACAGCTTGGCCTCTTCTTGAAAATAAGTGAGAATTTCTCTGGCTGATTGTACCGTTTCGGTCATTTCATCACACTGTTCGGCAGCTTCGGCCACCGTGGCGTACAGTTCTGTTAGTAAGCTTTTGGCCAACTCTTCTTTCTTTTCTACTACTTCGAGTAACAGAATGTCTTGGTAGATTTGTTCAATATCAGTGAGTCGTTCACCCAACTGTGTCAAATATACTACGTTGCTATCAATGAGGCTGTTGATTGAGTGCAGTGTGTAGCCAATTTCTATTTGATCATCAATTGCTGTCTGAAGTTCTTCGTTGGCCAGTTGTCTGGCGACATGCTTTAAATAGTTCGTACGCAGTCGAATTCGATTCGCTTCTCGCTTAATTACCCGGATTAAATCGTAACTGCCTTCCATATTGGTATGGTACTGCAACATCTGGAAACTGTAAAAGCCTCAGATGCACAACAACACATCAAACAACAATATCGAGTAATTGCAAGGCTTTTTTAAATAATTGTTTACTTGACTCGTGCGTCAGTAATAAGAGCACTTCATGCGCATCACACCAGCGGGCTTCTTTTATTTCTTCTGGCTGTATGGTTAGCGCAACTGTATCGGATGTTGCCAAAAAATATTCAACCTTCTTACTAACTAATTCGCCCGCACGGACAAATGTATACGAGTGTTGCAGAGAATTAAATTGCGTTTGGATTACTACATCTAAACCAACTTCTTCTTTTGTTTCCCGTATCGCGGTGACAACTGGGGTCTCGTTTGGTTCTGGGCGTCCTTTAGGAAACGTCCAATGGGTGCCCCCAGCGCTGCCATACATATGGATGACTAGAAACTTATATGCACCTGCAACGACGGAGTACGGGATAGTCCCGTATGATGCTTCTACCATAATTTATGTTGTGCTCAGGACTGGACTTGAACCAGCACGGCCATAATGGCCACTAGCCCCTCAAGCTAGCGCGTCTACCTGTTCCGCCACCTGAGCAAAAAGGTCGAGCTAGTATGCCTGAAATACACAGGATATACAAGTAACAAAAAACAGCCGGGCGCAGCCCGGCTGTTTCTTTTATCAAAATCTTATTTTTTCTCTTCGTCAGTCTTTTCTGCTTCAACGTCTACTGCTGGAGTTGCTTCTGTTGCTGGTGTGTCAGCAGCTTTTTCTGCTTCGGCTTCAGCCGCTTTGGCCTCAGCTAGCTTTGCTTCTTCAGCGGCCTTAGCCTCAGCTTCCTCGGCCGCCTTGGCTTCAGCCTCAGCGCGGGCAGCGACTTCAGTTTCAGATTCAGAGGCTAAATCTGAGAAGGTCATGCGACGCATTTGTCGACGGATCTCACGAGCCACTTTCTCCCGGATGTAGTAAAGCTTAGCGCGGCGAACCTTAGCTCGTTTGGTAATTTCAATCTTATCAATCATTGGAGAGTAAAGCGGAAAGATTTTCTCTACGCCTACTCCACTCGCTACTTTACGAACTGTAAAAGTAGCTCCTGGTTCATCACCGTGCTTGCGCGCCAATACAATACCGTCAAATACCTGTAACCGTGATTTGCCTTTGAGGTCAACGATTTTTTGGTGTACGCGCACGGTATCGCCGGCCTTGATACCAAGTGCCTTACGGTCTTCAATGTTTACCGGTGAAGTATTCACCCCCGTCAGTGTAGTGCTCATAATAATGTGTTAAATAGTTAGATTGTCCCAAACAAAATAGCCCCTGTTTGTGGGCCGTAATCTACCACAAGAATCATTCCTCTGCAATGCGTTCCGCCGCTTCTTCAAAGGTCAGCGGTATAGGCGCAATGAATCGCTGAGCTTCGCCGTTGAGCAATATCAACTCCAAAATATGCGCATGGAGAGCCAAGCGCTCCAGACCAAGATTGTTTGAATGAGGCATTTTATAGTCTGCGTAGAGCGCGTCCGCCACTATCGGCCGGTCAATCGAGCGGAGGTGGACGCGGAGCTGGTGTGTACGGCCGGTTTTAGGGAGTAATTTTACGTATGAAAACGATTCGCTTTCATATTCCCCCACCCCGATGAGTTCCCAGTCAGTGACTGCGTCACGCTTCAGACCTTTAGAACCTGGCTCAGCTGAGCGCTTACGAAAGTCACTAGCACTTCGTCCAATTGGTCGATTGATGGTGCCCCAGCGCTCATGTAGGCGTCCATAAACAAAGGCTCGATATTCTTTTTTGACTAACCGATCATGAAACTGGGTTTTGAGGTGCAAAAACGCTACTTGGGTCTTAGCCAAAATAAGTACACCAGAGGTCTCGCGATCCAGCCGGTGCACGATACCCGAGCGTTCCAATATTTCGCCTCTAGGATTTACCCCAGATTCACCCACGCCGGCAGCCTCCGGCTGCCGGCCAAGAAACCACTCCACCACCGTCTGCCCTTCACTCATTCCATCTTCGTGTGTAAGCCAACCGTATGGCTTATCAATCACCAACACGTCAACGTCTTCGTAGAGAATAGTTGGTTCCATAGTTAGTGTTTAATTGAAAATTCGTCGTAACTACCACGCACGCTCCCCCATTCTACCGACAGTGATTCTACCTTGGCCCCAAGCGACCCTTCGTAGAGATACTCCACAAATTCTTTAAGTGTATCCGGAAAACCTTGGGCTAGCACTTCAACTGTACCATCTAGATTATTGCGTACGTATCCGACCAATTCCAGCTCAGTCGCAGTATCTTGGACAAAGGCTCGATAGGCTACCCCCTGCACTTGCCCGATTACTACACATTGGATTTCTACCATGCCGACAGTATACCGCCTATTGAAATAATTTGGAAAACCGGTACTATGTGGCGTACTTAGTATAGTCATATGCGCGAATAGCTCAGTTGGTAGAGCAGCTCCTTTACACGGAGAAGGTCGGGAGTTCAAGTCTCTCTTCGCGCACCATCCGAGACATTAGGTGTCTCAAGACGTTCTAAAGAAGCAAAAGGCTCGTTTAAGGTATATCCTTCAACGAGTTTTTTGCTTACAGTAAAGTTCAAGAACACTTTTTGAAGAAGTGTGTTTAAGTCCTCCATTTTATCTGTTTTAGTCAGTCTTAGAGCCATATTATCAAAAAGTTCAAGGAAACTTTCATACGTCAAAGTTGCCCCTTTTACTGCTTTAATCTGCTTATCAAACCCTTCTATTTCAGAGTTTAGCTCAATAATACGGTCGCTCGTCTTTATAAAGTCTTCTTTCTGATGTGCTTTCATCTCTTCATCTTTCTCCAAAACCATCGCTGACTTAAGATCCATAACCCGCTCTTCAGCTTTTGCCAGCTCAGACTTCTTAAGCCTTAGCTTGTCTTGAGTTTCTTTTAGCCTCTGATTACTTACTCTCTGCATTTCTGTCTTGTAGTGTTCATATGCCTCAAAGTTGGAAAATGGCTTGTTCTTAAAGTACTCAATTGCAAAGTCTAGGATTACTTTTGCTCGAGTGGATTTATTTTCAAGCTTATACCCCTCTGTCTCACACCTATAGTAAAAGTAGTTCTTGGTTTCGTTCTTAAGTTTCTTCGGTGTGATACCTGTCATTCTCGCTTCCCCACATCCAGCACAAATGACTTTATTACGAAGCAAGTCTGACTTAACTGTTCCCCCTCGTTTATAGCTCTTAGCCAACTTAATAATATCTGAATGCTTTTCAAGATCATTTATCTTCAGATAATCCTCAACGCTTAGAGCAGGTATAAAGTCATACACCTTAGTAAGATCTACAACGTTAGCTCCATACAAAACTACCCCTGTATATATCGGGTCTTTCATAAACCTTCTCACTGCCTCTTTCTGCATATGTGCTGTGTAGGTTTTTCCAGAAGCAGTGTTTGTTCTTGAGTAACCATTCTTATTTAAGAAGTCAGCAATCTCATCTAGAATTACTCCCTGTTGTCGCATTTTAAATGCTTCGACTATCAAGGTGAAGTTATTACCGTCTGGTCTTAGTTGACCATTTCTGTCCTTCTTGTAGCCATGCTTAGCTTTATTGATATAGTTACCATCCTCGATACTTCTTCTGTTCCCTCTTAAAACAACGTCGCTCAATTGATCAGAGTACTGTTTTGAAAGTACGAAAGTAATACCAAGCAACATCTTTCCACTAGCATCGTTAGTATGAGTATAAGAAACAAACTTTAGGTCTTTGATTATTCTTTTATCAAGTAGGTCAATGATCTCTCCCGCCTCTTTCATGTTGCGAGCCAAACGATTAGGGTGCCAAGCAATTACTCCGTCATACTTACTGAAAGGTACCCCTTTCTTAAGACAACAATTCTGAGTATTATTCCACTAATA
>CAYGTP010000016.1:0-27900 GCA_964352875.1 uncultured Candidatus Saccharibacteria bacterium | reverse complement strand
ATTCAACACGAACGAGTCGTGGCATTAACTGGCCTGACACGCAATATCACCAAACTCACATTAAACGGTCGCCAAATCTTTACCGACCCGAGTGGGCAGTTTGATGAGGCACTCGTGCTCGAAAACGGGTATACTATAGCCACTATCGAGGCACAAGATCGGTACGGCCGAACGACTCGAGTCGAACGTGAATTTGTCTATATACCAGCAACATTAATTCCTTAACATTTTCTTATGGCAACCAAAAAAACGACAAAAGCAACCGCAAGTAAGAAACCTGACGCACCTGACGCCCCAACAACTGGCGGCGTGGATATTTCAGAAACATTGCGTAGTCTCAAAACTAAGTTTGGTGACGAAGTCATCATGACCTTAGCTGAAACCAAAAAAGTTGATGTCGAGGCAATCTCAACTGGTTCGCTTGGACTTGATGAAGCGCTCGGTATTGGCGGTCTCCCCCGGGGCCGGATTATCGAAATCTTTGGACCGGAATCATCCGGGAAAACTACCCTGTCCCTCCACGTTATTGCCGAAGCGCAAAAAGGCAACGGTATTTGTGCCTTTATTGATGCTGAACACGCGATGGACCCAGAGTATGCTCGCAACATCGGTGTGAAGCTCGACGAACTCCTTATCTCGCAACCTTCGTCTGGTGAACAAGCCCTAGAAATTGTCGAATCACTCGTTCGTAGCGGCAAAATTGACGTGGTAGTGATTGACTCGGTTGCAGCCTTGACCCCAAAAGACGAAATTGAAGGTGAAATGGGGGCTCACCACGTCGGCAAGCAAGCCCGCTTGATGAGCCAAGCGCTCCGTAAACTCACCGCCATCGTGTCCAAAGGTAAAACCATCGTGATTTTTATTAACCAAATCCGTATGCAAATTGGAGTAATGTTTGGCAACCCTGAAACGACTCCAGGTGGTAAAGCCCTCAAATTCTACACTTCGGTCCGTCTCGACATTCGCCGCATTGCCCAAATCAAAAAAGGTGACGAAGTCGTCGGGGGCCGCCATCGAGTCAAAGTGGTAAAAAACAAAGTAGCCGCCCCCTTTCGAACCACCGAATTTGACCTCATCTACGGAGAGGGTATCAGTCGCGAAGGTGAAATCCTGGCACTCGGTGAAAAATACAAGCTCGTACAGAAAAACGGCGCGTCTTACTCATACACTCCCCCAGGTGGCGACGAATCAACGATGGTGAAACTAGGCCGTGGCTATGACGCTGCTCGTACTACCCTGAAAGAAGATAAAAAACTGACGGCTGAAATCCTTAAATACATTAAAAAAGCGCTGAAAGACGAGGCGTAGTAACCAGCATGTAGTACACCAATAAGCGGCGCCTTTGGCGCCGCTTGTTGGTGTTGTTCGTATGAGCAAATTTTCTACGCGACTTGAAACTTTGATACAAATACTCGACGTAGATTCCATGGAATCGAAAGGGCTGAAAATACCATCACCCCGAGGGCCAAGAGAGTGAGTACTTCCCCACGCCAGACCGCGTTCATAACAAACGTTGGCAGTGAACCAAGTTCAGTCGCCAAGAGATTAGTGAGCACACTTTGTACGTGCACCAACTTTGCAAAGCCAAGGAGACTTACCACAAACAAAGCCGAATACAACGTAACTTGGTGCGAGATGATTCGTGCACCAAACGCCAGATAGACGCGGCGCATGATTCTATTTCGTACTTTTGTAATTTGATTTGACATAAGATAGCCGGCGAATCGACCTTAGGAGCTGTCGTTCGCATATAGTATAACTGACTCAAATAATAAAAGTTACACCCAGAGTGTTTCATCCCTCGCTCCGTCTGGCCAATAATGTTGAACACGCTCCGATGTTCACAAACTAAAACGGGCACGGTACCCCCGCGGACGTTCAACATTATTGGCCAGACGTGGCTATGAAATCTGTCTACTCAAGCAACAAATTCACCTCGTCGTCATTGGCCTCTTTCCGAAACGCTGCTTTGGCCCGATGAATCCGGGCTTTGATACTCCCCACCGTCTCTCCCGTATGATTGGCAATGTCCTGATGGCTCCATCGCTCGACATAATGCCACGTCAACACCTCCACAAAATGCCCTGGCATTCGAGCCAACACCCGACCAACTGCATCCTGTCGTTCAAACGTCTCTGCTTCATCTCGCACATCAGCTACTAAATGCTCATACTCCGGATCAATTTGCGCGAAGCGCTGCCCTTCTTTCACCCGTTTTTGATATCGGGTAAAGGCGGTATTCATTAATATCCGATAAGCCCAACTGGAAAACTTGGCCCCCTCTTGCGGTTGAAACTTGTCAGCATTCAAATAAATTTTGGTAAAAGTGTCCTGTACCACCTCCTCAGCGTCTTCTTCTACCCGCACGATACTGCGAGCCTTCCGCATAAAGGCATCTTGGTAGCGGTCCAACAGTACGCCATAGAGCCACGGCTGTACTTGCGAACGCTGTAATATTTCCTCGTCCGTTAATTCAGCCGCGCTGTCAGAGCTGGTAAGTCCAAACATACTATATATACTAGCACTGTTATATACGACCGGAAGTTGTGCTTATCGTGCATTATTGGTATAAATCTGGGATTAAAAATAAATAAAAGCACAGCAACATGACAGACAGTGCGACAACAGCTGGTAGATTCTCGCTAGGGCCTCGAATCTACCGAGCTGTTCCTGCATACGTTCGCCATAATCGCTTCGCTCATTGACTCACGCATGGCTATTCTTTCCTATAACGAAATTACTCCGAAAAAAGTCATCATTTTTAACGATGAGCCTTGTCTCGTACTCTCATACCACGTCTTTCGTAAACAACAGCGTAAGCCGGTCAATATCACCAAGCTCAAAGGGCTTAAGTCTGGTCGCGTCATCGAGCAGACGTTTCACCAAAACGAAACGGCTGAAGAAGCTGATCTCGACCGCCAAACCATTACGTTCATTTACAAAAAACCGGGTGAATATTGGTTCCATGAAGCGGGCAAACCAGGCGAGCGGTTTGCCCTGTCTGAAGATTTAGTTGGCGACGCTGGTAAATTCATCAAAGAACGGTCTGACCTCGATGCTCTTTTGTTTGATGACGAAGTCATTGGTGTTAAAATCCCCATTAAAGTTGAACTCAAAGTCACCGAAGCGATGCCGGCCGTTAAAGGCAATACGAGCAGTGGCGCCACCAAAGAAGTCACGCTTGAAACAGGTGCCACTATTTTCGCTCCGATGTTCATCAACGAAGGTGACGTCCTTGCTATCAATACCGAAACGGGCGATTATTCCGAACGTGTAGAAAAAGCCTAACTATACTGCCACTTCTAAGAAAGCCTGGTGCACTTGTGGGCTATAAAAATGTGGGCTCCGGGCCGCTAGGCCATGTCTTACACATTTTTATAGCCCACAAGTGCACCTTTTTTACACGACGCAGACGTGAAGAAGCGCCGCTGAGTTTCCTCCTTTCTAGCGGCGCTTATAGATTCCTCTTACCAGAAGCCAGCCTTCCAGACAGAGGAGAGTCACTGCAATCGCTACTGGGACCAGTAACCCATACATATGGGTGCGCCAGCTGTCTGGCGCGCGGTGCGTGTTTCCGGCCACACACCACTTGGGCGGTTTGCGATTTTTATTCGCTGGAGCAAACCCCAAGCGATGTCTTTTCCACCGCGGATCATGCGGAGAAATTATGGGTAACTTGGTGCGATATGGGAATCCCACCTTCATTTACTTTCCTCCGTTTTTGCCACAGCAGCGAGATTTGACCATATTTTGCAAGAAAACACCAGCCCGTCGCTCTGCGCCGGGCTGGTGTTTTCTCTTTCTACCACCTGCTCTACTGAGACAAGTACGGCAACAACGCCATAAATCGTGCTCGTTTAATAGCGCGAGCAAAGTCTCGCTGCCCCTTGGCAGAGAAGCTGGTGCGCTTGCGGCCGTACATACGAGCGTGTGGGTTGATGTGGTTTTGTAAGGTCGTAATATCCTTATAGTCGATGTGTTGGTGTGGATTCACCTGATCTTGTTTTTCTTCCATGTTTTTTCTTTAAGCTTGTAATCCTCGTTTCAGATTTTAAGTTCAGAGGTGACCAAGATGCGAGGCGCAGGAGGAACGTAACACGAGTGGGACGATAGTCCAGTGAGTGTTACTTACCGAACTGCAACAAAGCAGATTGGTTACATTCTGAATCTTAAAATGGGATGTCTTCCGGGTTGATGTCTTCTTCTGGATAATCAGGCGCCTTCGGCTGCTCGTCATTCTCTTTAGCACCACTGGCCGCTGCAGCACCTCCACTATCACTCCCTCCGCCCTTTGGTCCAAACTGAACCCGGTCGGCGACAATTTCAGTCCGGTACTGCTTTTGTCCATCTTTATCCCAACTACGGGTCTGCAGACGACCTTCAACGTAGGCGCTATTACCTTTATGGAGATATTTTGCGCTATTTTCTGCCTGCTTACCGAAAACCACAATATTGTGATAATCAGTTGACTCTTGGCGCTTGCCGTCCCGATCGTTATAGACACGGTTAGTCGCCAGTGAGAACGAGCAGACCTGCATGCCACTTGGGAGTGACTTCAACTCTGGGTCGCGGGTGAGGTTCCCAAAAATCATTGCTTTGTTGAGGTACATAGTCTAGTGAAGAATTAGTTAGTAGTCTACGCGTCGCTCTTGGTGAGCGTCTCGTCGATGTCATCATCTCCAGCTGCTTCTGAAACTATTGTTTCGTCTGAGTCAGCTTCTGATGTATCGTCTGTAGATTCTACCACTTCTTCTTCAACAACTGTACGGGTACGCTTGTGGTCGATAGACTCATGAAACCGAAACGGCTGAGCTTCCTCGGCTTTCGTCAAGCGAATAACCAAGTAACGCAAGAGTCGCTTGTCTGAATCAATTTGTTCAGTCAGCTTCTCGAGCGCCGCTGGCTCGAGAGTAAATCGAATCCATCCAAAGTGCGCGCTTGAAAACTTACGGTTCTTTCCTTCTAAATATTTAACAATGTCGTAGGCCAAATCAAAGCGTTGTGGCGCTTCTTCAGTGGTTACAACACCGCCCGCAGTTGTGATGAGCGCCTTGAGCGCTCCAAAGACATCTGCTACCTCCCCTTCAGCAACCGTTGGAAGTACGTGGAAAGCGAACTCATAGCTGTTATGTTCCATTTCTGGAGCATCAGCGTAAGCCGCTTCGGCTGCTGGCATATTTGTCTGTGACATATTTTGTTTGTTTGGGCGGTGACATAGTCACCACCCCCTAATAACGCCGCTACAGTACCACGCTTTTACCCCTGTTTCAAGACAATAATCGAGCCTTGTCGACCCTTTGCTATACACGGTACTGCAGCTATCTAAACAATGCCCTTCGGACCGTTCCTCGCCCCGGCCGGCTCGTCACTGCAGTTTCGGCCAGAACTTTCTGATGAAAGACCATGCTTCTGGCCTGCAAATGCTCCTCAGAACACTATTTAGATAGCTGAAGTTTGGTACAATAGGAGCTCATGACTATGCCACCACACCAACCGAGCCGTCGCCCACTCTATCTCATGAGTGGCGTCACCGTATTAGTAACTGTCGCTGCTGGGTGGCTTACCTATCAATATTATGAACATACTGCTCGGATCGATATGCTCCTTGAAGAACGCAACTACTTCCTCAAAGAATCCGCCTCCAGCACCAAAGCCTTGGCAGTCGCCAACGAATCAATCGCCAATCTAACCGACAACCTCGAGCAACTCGATGACGACTACGAAGAACTCAAAGACGACTACCGTGACGAACGCAATAGAAACGAAGAATTCCAAGACCAAATCGACAATATCACCGGCACAGTGCGCGACCTCGACAAACTCTCCCAAATTGATAAAGAACTACTAGCTAAATATTCCAAAGTATATTTCTTAAACGAAAACTACATTCCAGATTCACTGCGGAAGATCGACGACCAATACATCCTCGAAGGGAAAGATGATCAATATTTCCATGGACGCGCTATGAAACACCTCGAAGATCTATTTGCCGCAGCAGAAGACGATGACATCGATATTAAAATAGTCTCAGCCTACCGTTCATTCGATGAACAAAACTCCATCAAGGGCCAATTCACACAAACCTATGGCGAAGGTGCGAACGCCTTTTCAGCTGACCAAGGATTTTCTGAACACCAACTCGGTACAACCCTCGATATCACTGATCCGGCGACCGGTGGCACCTTTGAGAGCTTCAAAGATACTGAAGCCTATGAATGGCTCCTTGATAATGCCCACAAACACGGCTTTACACTCTCCTACCCCAAAGACAACAGCTTCTATATCTTTGAACCGTGGCACTGGCGGTTTGTGGGGGTTGACCTAGCAAAAGATCTCCATCGTGATGACGCGCATTTCTATGATTGGCCCCAACGCGAGATTGATACATACCTAATCAAGCTCTTTGACTAAATTTGCCTATGTCTTTTGAGACTATCCAAAATCAGGATAAAAATATTGAAGCAGCACAAAGAAAACTCCAGGGAGAAATATTACGAGGGATTCTGCTAGTCCCGCAAGTTCATTATGGGGGGATGATTTTTGGGTTGGCTGCAATCTTAGAACATCACTCTACCGAAGAGGCCTTTGCTTTAGTAACTACTATCGATAGTGTCCAAGTGGAAAAAATGATCAAAGTAGCAAATCACAAACATACCCAGTACGATATTAGAAGTACCGAATCAGAAGGGACGCTACCGATTGCGCCAATTAATGCAGAGCAAATCGAGAGCGTATGGAAAAGTGCCTTACAAGAAATGAATTTACTGTGGCTACAACTCGATATACAACATAAGAAAGAAACTGCTCGAAGTTTTTTTCAAAAACTCACATCTGTATTCCGAGACTCTGAAATGGAGACCCTTACACAAAACTATCGCCATTCATTTACAGGCACTTCGGACTTAAACAGAGCAAAAAGACATGAGCACCAACTACCACTCTTACTGAACACAAGTCTCCAGTTAATTATGCCCCGGCTAGATAGCCCGGACGAGCAAGAATTTGCAAAAGAATTTATAGCCTACATAAAAGACCACTATGAAATAGATATTGACGTTAGTCTTTCGTAACAGTATCCATCCCCACCCCTACCTGCGCGACAATTTTGGCCGCCAGCTTAGCCCCCAGTTCTCCAGCCTTGTCTAGTTCCCAGCCTTGGGTCAAGCCATACAAAAATCCAGCGGCGTACATATCGCCCGCGCCCGTAGTATCGACCACAGTGGTTTTAACTGCGGCAATTTTGTGTACGGTACCCTGGTGAGCAATCAACGAACCAGCTTCACCGAGCTTTACTACCGCAATCTGCGCACGCGCCGCGAGCTCTGCTAGTGCTGCTTCACCAGACGTACCGGTAAAGGCAATCCCTTCCGTTTCGTTGGCAAAAACAATATCAATATCATTGGCGACTAATTCAGTAAACAAGTCAAAATTTCGTTCGATCAAGCTGGCATCAGCCAAGTCCATTGAAACCATGGTGCCGTGCTGCTTCGCCAACGCAATTGCCGTTAGTACGGTCTCTTTGGTCGGACCTTCCAACTGAAACGCTTCGAGGTGTAATACTTTGGCGGCCGCAATCGATGCTTCATCAAGATGCTCGGGCATAAGCGTTAGCGCGGCGCCGAGGTACACCGTAAACGTCCGTTCAGAGTCTGGCGTAATGTAGGTAACCGCGTGCCCGGTATGCAACGCATCAGTACCAATCCGGACATCTACCTGCGCATGCTTGAGTGAATCACGGTACATATCGCCATAGATGTCATCTCCAACCATCCCGTGAAAGACCGCCTGACCGCCTAAAAAACCAACGCCTTTAATCGCGTTTCCGGCCGCACCGCCGGCAGCAGTTTTGATATCATGATCTGCCAAGCCACGTAAATATTGCTTAGTAACTGTCTCGTCGACCAAGTGCATCTTGCCTTTAGTAAGATTATGCGCAGCTAAAAATTCGTCCGGCACCTCAACCAGCAAATCCATTAGGGCGTTGCCAAGACCGACGACATCCAGAGTTTTTGTTTCGTTAAATTTCATATACCACAAGTGACCAGCGATAGCTGATCTGAAGCGTCCGCGGGAGTACCGTGCCCGTAGTGGTTGGCAGACATCGGAGCGTGCTGAAGATCAGCTATCGCTGGTCACGTTAGAAAGCTAGTATCTGTAATGGTTAGGTTTATACGGCCCCTCCTTCGGAATTCCTAAGTACGCCGCCTGCTCATCGGTTAGTTCCTCAATCTGCACCCCTAATTTTGCCAAGTGCAGCCGGGCTACTTCCTCGTCTAGTTCTTTGCTAAGCATATGCACACCAATGGTGTACTCTTTTTGCCACAAATCGAGCTGCGCGAGCGTCTGATTAGTGAAGCTTGCGCTCATGACAAAGCTTGGGTGCCCTGTCGCACAACCAAGGTTCACCAGACGTCCTTCGGCCAACACGTAGATAGTGCGACCGTCGGCAAACTCGTATTGGTCGTACTGTGGCTTGATTTCAGTCTTGGTTGCCCCGGACTTGGTATCGAGCCAGCCCATATCGATTTCGTTATCAAAGTGACCGATATTGCAAACAATCGCTTGATCCTTCATGGCCTTGAAATGTCGGTCAACCAAAATATCTTTGTTTCCGGTTGTCGTGACAAAAATATCTCCTTCACCCACGATGTCGTCCATTCGCTTCACCTCAAACCCTTCCATAGCTGCCTGCAGCGCATTGATTGGATCAATTTCAGTTACAATTACCCGACAACCGTAGCCTTTGAGTGACTGCGCAGAACCTTTCCCGACGTCGCCGTACCCCGCTACAATCGCGACCTTTCCGGCCAACATAACATCCGTCGCCCGTTTGATCCCGTCGGCAAGAGATTCACGGCAGCCATAGAGATTGTCGAATTTTGATTTTGTAACTGAGTCATTGACGTTGATTGCTGGAAACAACAACTCTCCTCGTTCCATCATTTGGTAGAGTCGGTGTACCCCAGTAGTTGTTTCTTCTGACACCCCTTTAAGCTCTGCTACTGTCTTGGTCCAAAATGCTTTGTCAGTCATTTCCGCCAACAACTGGTTCACAATCTTCAAGTCTTCATTACCGTGGTCATCGTTGAGTATGGTCGGGTCTTTTTCGGCAGCAACACCACGATGCACGAGTAACGTCGCGTCCCCCCCATCGTCAACAATCAAATTAGGACCTTGACCGCTTGCAAACACCAGGGCCTGCTTGGTGCACCACCAGTATTCTTCGAGTGTCATTCCTTTCCAGGCAAACACCGGTACGCCAGTGGCGGCAATCGCGGCGGCGGCGTGATCTTGGGTAGAGAAAATATTACACGACGCCCAACGAACTTCAGCGCCGAGCGCAACGAGCGTTTCAATCAAAACCGCAGTCTGGATGGTCATATGGAGCGAACCGGTAATGCGGGCGCCCGTAAGCGGAGTCTGTCCGGCGTATTTTTCTCGTAGCGCCATCAAACCAGGCATTTCAGCCTCAGCAATAACAATCTCTTTTCGTCCCCACTCCGCGAGACTCATATCTTTTACCTTGTAGTCAGTCGCCGCTACTACAGCAGTGGCATTACTTGGTCGGGTGTCAGTGGTACTCATACTATGTAACTCATTTGCTTAATATCAATAACGTGCGCGACTGTGCAGTAGAACCCTAGTCTATAGACCAAAGTTACCAAACGCATCCAAGTATACCAAATTATATTTGGTATACCGCATATTTGGCTTAGAGCCACATGAATAGGCTATATTTTATATAGTGTTTGGGCATTGTTGCACAATTGTGCCTCTACGGTCTCTTGGTCAAGACCACGCAACTCAGCGATTTTTTTATACACTTCCTTAACCATCCACGGTTCCGCCCGCTGACCACGGTACGGCTGTGGTGCGACATACGGGCAATCCGTCTCAGCGTGAATCATATCAAGCGGGGCTTGCTTGACCACCTCTTCATAATCTTTGGCAAAGGTGATGACACCAGTAAATGACACCGAAAATCCAATATCAAAAAATTTTTTGGCTTGCTCGTACGTCCCAGCGTAGAAGTGAATATTGCCCGGCACTTTGGCATGCGCTTTGAGCACCTCATAGACATCGTCATACGCACTTACAAGGTCCGACCTTGTTACAAGGTCGGACCTTGTAAATTCGGGCTTCAGACCTGTAGCGCTCGCTTGATTCCCTTTGCTGTCGCGGGTATGGATCATCAATGGTAGTCCCAGTTCATTGGCCACGATAATTTGTTTGATAAATTGTTCTTCCTGGATCGCGCGAGTGTTCGGGTCACACCGGTAGTAATCCAAGCCGCATTCCCCAATCCCCACTACCTTTGGATGCTGCGCCAATTCCCGAAAAGCAGCCGTATCAAAATCCTCACCCTTTGATGCAAACGGCTGACTGCCCGCCCCTATCTCTTCATTAGAATGAAATTCCGGTGTCGTCTGGATTGGATGTAAGCCAATAATCGCGTAGCAATTATCGTGCCGCTCAGCTAGCTCGACCGCCACGCGACTGGTCGATAGTTTCGTCCCGATATTTATCACTGCCACCGACTCGTCCGCACACCGCTTGGCCACCACATCCCGATCCTCAGAAAAAGCAGAGATGTTCAAATGTGCATGGGTGTCGATATATGTATAGTTCATAGCGTATCTAAAAATTTTGCCGCCTGTTTTGGTGATGAAAGCCGAATAATTTTTGCATCCCAAGTTCCTGTAGCTAATAAGTTATCTAACTTTACCGCTTCTCCCTTCTTCCAAACTAACATGAAAAACTTCCAGCTGAATGTTTCTGGTGAACCGGGCAATTCAGCTCTAGGGTGTATTCGATGCTGCCACCACCGTTTAGTATAGCGCCATGCAGCAAACCAACCAGGATAATCTAAATAAATAATACTGTCGGCTGCTTCAAATAGTTCAGATCGCACAGCGGTTGTAATATAACCTTCAATAATCCATCGGTCCTTTTTTGATTCAGTTACTAGTAATTTGCCTGTCTCTTCATCACCGATATAACTCCAACCTGGTTGCCACATCACTGCGTCCATATGTATCAACGGTAAACCGGTTTTAAGTGCAAACTGCCGAGCAAAGGTAGACTTACCAACCGCACTAACTCCAATGATGAGTACACGATTACCTATGGTCATATGCTTGAACAATAAATACACACATCGGCAACGGGCACACGTATATGATTTTTTTATGACGATCGTAAAACACTCCAACCCAACAGTCGTACCACAAAAAAGCAAACTTGATTTGTAACTTACCAATTTTCATAATTCCTGACCCACCACCGCTTAAAAAATGACAGAGACAACGTTGAAAGCAAATATCCACCCGTTGGTACCAGGGCATTCAACCAGTACTCTGATACACCAATATTACGCATAAATAGGGCCGCTACGCCGTAGGTGATCAAGGCAATCAGTAATCGTCTTGTCCAGCTAGTTTCCCACGCCTTATCAACCTCCACTCGTTTATTTCGTTCTTGAATTTGCTTAATGTCTTCCATACTACAGAATACCTTTGGCTTCTAAAGAAGCTATAACTCTTTTATATAAAGTCTGATGCCCGACTGCATTAAGATGGAGTCCGTCAGACAAATATGCTTCTGGATTCAACATAAATAAGTCTTGAGTCGAAATAAAGCTCAGGTCGTTAGCTTGAACAAAGTTTCTTAATGCATCGTTGTACGCATTAATCAGTTGATTACTATATCCAAACTCTGGTTTCCATGGAATTGGTTGTACCAAGTGCTCCGCCACTGGTGTAATTTCAACTACAAATACTTCTTTCACATACTCACGCAATACTGTCACAATTTGTTTTAAGTTGCTTTGGAATCTAGCATTTTCAACTCGACATTCACCAGTAGACAATTCATACAGTGAATCATTGATGCCAATTGCCAGGAGTGCGATGTCGTAATCTTTGGTTGGATACTTGATAAGCCGAGCTTCAGTTTCAGTCCGTACTCGTTTTAATAAGTCGTCGGTATTATCTCCACTGACACCCAAGTTCCAAGCGCTTTTATTGTACGTATAATTTGATTCTATATCTTTACGTAATAAATGACTAACTAACCGATTGCACCAACCTCCCCCTACTTCGTCATTGAAGCCTTGGGTAATACTGTCTCCGAAAACTAACATTCTCATAATTACTCTGCAATTAGTGTCAAAAGGAATGGGAATTCTTTGTATGGTTGATTGTACTTCATCGACCCAAAGTGACCATGTCCGGTCATAGAAATTTGTGTCCCGCCAAATGTTTCTCGGAGTTCAGTGCCTTTTGTAATGTCACAACCCCACGGATCATCATCGGAATTAATGTACATGAAATTTGGGCAATTGGCTTTTATCGTTTCGGTTTGATACTTCGTTTGCAAAATGGGATTAGCTACCTCGCTAATCGGGCTCATAAATCCGGCCACTAAAATCACCTGTTTGACTGGTGTGGTGATTCGTTCGAGCAAACTCAAGATCAATGGGCAGCCGGACGAATGTCCGATCAAAACAGTCTCACTGGTAAACTGGCAGGATTCCAACATAAACGGAACAGTCTCTTCAACGCTTGGATGGGCAGGGTCTGGCAACGCCGGAATCACTACTTCGTACCCAGTCATATTATTTGCTACATACTGAAACCAGGCGGAGTCGGGTGATTCCCCGGTACCATGTACAATAATAATCTGCTTGCTCATATTATTTCTTCCAGTCTGCAATAACCAGCCGGTCGCCTTCGAGCGTAATATCCAGCTTTTGTCGGTCTCGCCACCCTAAGTGCCGGATAAATTCCACTGGAATTACTACTGAGTAACTCTTTCCGCCAGTGATACCCAAATGATGCGTACGCGTATTTTTGAGACTAGTTTTGTTTGCCATATAGATTACTGTACCACATCACATTATGATGTGGGACGTGCATAAGTACGTACTTATGCACGTCCCACATTTCTCACCCGTTTCTGCCCCGAGAGATTTGATGCAGTCTAACTATGACTCCAGCCGACGAAAGAGATTGTCTGGTTTTTTGTTGGCGAGTACGGCGTCTTTAATAATCTTGTGCGCATCGGGCATGATAGGATTGAGTAATCGGGCGATCAAGTAGAGTTCTTGGACCATTTCTATAATCAGTGTTTGGGCGGCGAGCTTGTCTATTTTTACTAACTTAAACGGTTCAGTTTTACTAATCTGTTCATCGAGTGTACCGATTCGCTGCCAGATATAGTCACACGCTCCTTGGAAATCATACGTGTCGAGAGCGGCAAGGTATGTAGTTGGGAACGGCACCGGCGCTGGTCGTTCAGTTGGACCGTCCAAGTGAGTCTCGGCCATTTTCATAATTCGCGCAGTGAGGTTGCCGAGGCCGTTCACTAAGTTCGCGGTATACCATTCATCAAGTTTCTCCCACGTCACGTCCGAGTCATCAACCGGGTGTACGTGACGGAGTAACAGATATCGGGTCGCGTCTGTCCCATAGCGCTGGACGAGTTCATACGGTGAGATTACATTGCCGAGCGACTTAGACATCTTCTGTCCACCACTCGTGATAAACCCATGATAAAAAATCTGATCCGTCGATTTGACCCCGGCACTTTTAAGCATCGCTTGCCACATGATGGACTGGAAGCGTACTTGGTCTTTCCCAGCCAATTGCAGGGTCTCGCCGTCAGTCCAGAATTTTTGGAAGTCACCCGACTCATCCGGCCAACCGAGTGTGGAAATATAATTGGTGAGTGCATCGAACCAGACATACATGACTTGTTCGTCATCATCTGGCACCGGGATACCCCAGTCCATACGACTTTTTTGCCGCGAGATGGAAAAGTCCTCTAGACCACTTTGTACAAACTTCACAGCTTCCTGTCGGCGCCATTCAGGCACTACAACACCCTCTCGCGAGAGATATGATTCGAGGTACTGCTGGTAGTTAGAAAGTTTAAAAAAATAATTTTCCTCTTCGACTTCCTCCACCGGCTTACCGTGGATCAAACAACACTTATTTTCATCCAGTTCAGATTCTTTGTAGTAGAGCTCACAACCAACACAGTAAAGGCCGGTGTATTTCTTTTTATAAATATCACCAGCGGCTGCACACCGGCGCCAGATTTCTTGCGCCGCGTGTCGGTGTGATTCGTCAGTAGTGCGGATGAACTGGTCATACGAAAGATTGAGGTCAACTTTGAGTTTATTAAACTGACCTGCATAGTGATCAACGTACGCTTGCCGATCGATACCCTGCTCGTCAGCTTTCTGAGCGATCTTCTGGCCATGCTCATCAGTGCCGGTATTGAAAAACACTTCATGGCCCACGAGTCGCCAATACCGAGCCAAGCTATCTGCTTGTAGTAGTTCCAGCGCAAACCCGATATGCGGTTCAGCATTAACATACGGCAAGGTGGTGGTGATATAACGTGGTCTATCTGACATGGTAGAAATTACTGTATCACAGGGCCTTGAGAAAAAAAGCCTCCACGAAACTACTGGGGAGCTAAGTGCGAAATCAAATCAGCAATGGCAACTCGTTCTTGGGCGCCTGTATCACGGTGACGGATGGTGACAGTGTCTTTGTTTTCAGGCGCTTCGTCTCCTAACGTATCAAAGTCGATAACAATGCAGTACGGCGTACCAATTTCATCTTGGCGACGATAGCGCTTGC
Source organism: uncultured Candidatus Saccharibacteria bacterium (assembly GCA_964352875.1). Lineage (GTDB taxonomy): Bacteria > Patescibacteriota > Minisyncoccia > Phycocordibacterales > UBA918 > OLB19. Next base: position 13,249 of record CAYGTP010000016.1, on the reverse strand, counting down.
CAACGTTACCATTGTCGTCCCAAACCACGTTCCCAAATTCTTTTTTCAACAGTACAAATACTTCACGAGCTTTATCGACCAGCTGTGGCTTATTCTTTAAGAGTGGTGAGACAGCAACAAGGTACGGTGCGAGATGGACTGGAAGTTTTAAGTACGTGCGTGGTTCACCGTTCATCTCGTCTTCGGTGTAGGCCTTGGCAATGACTGCCAGCACGGTACGCGTCAGACCAAACGTCGGTTCAATGACATGCGGAATAAACCGAGTCCCGTCTGGTTCAATATATTCCATCGACTGACCGCTGGCGTCCATATGGTTCTTGAGATCATAATCACTGCGATACGCAATCCCGCCGATTTCCTTGCTGCCAAATGGATACTTAAAATAAAAGTCCATGGTCCGTTGACTATAGTGAGCCCGGTCAGCAGCTGAAAGCTCTACTTCTTCAACATCAGCTACATCAAAGCCCAACGACGTAAACCAGCGTGTATACTCTCTACGCCAATATTCAAATGCTTCTTCCCAATCTTCTGGGCGAATGAAATATTCAAACTCCATGATTTCAAGCTCACGCACGCGAAAGATAAAGTCTCGCGGAGCGATTTCGTTGCGAAATGATTTACCAATCTGCGCTATACCAAACGGCAGCTTCGGTGAAAACGAGTCAAGAATGTTTTTAAAATTTGTAAACATTCCTTGCGCCGTCTCGCCGCGGAGGTACGCCGTCGAATCATCAGACTGGACAGCTCCCATCTGGACTGGAAACAGCATATTAAAAAGCTTGGGCTCGGTGATGTCGTTCCCGTCAGGACTTGTAATATTGTGCTCCTTAAGCTTGGCAGTTAGCTCTTCGAGGGTTAGACCTTCAGCTTCGTGTCCCGCGTCTTCGAGCAGGTGATCAGCGCGGTAGCGCTTTTTGGTCTCGACATCTTCGACTAGCGGATCACTAAAGGTTTCCGTATGCCCTGATGCCTTCCAAACTGCGGCGCTCGAAATCAAAGACGTGTCCATCCCGTACATATCGGTGCGCTCGTCGACAAATTGCTTCCACCAGAGACGTTCGATATTTTTTTTGATCGCGAGACCCAGCGGTCCATAATCATACGTCCCCGCCAGTCCGCCATAAATATCGCTGCCCGGATAAATAAACCCCTTGCGTTTACAGAGTGAGACAATCTTTTCCATTGTCGTGGTAGTTGTTTCGGTCATGCTGAATAGTAGGTTGGTTATTAATTGTTGTTTTGGTTGAAATTGGCAGAATCAATTAAGCTGCCGACTACCGTACCATTCCGTTCTTCAAAACCTGACTCGGTCGATAATTCAGTAGTGACTGGGCGAGCGGACGATCGTAATACATCACCTGTAAATTTGTCCGTCCCACGGAACTGCGGGCCACTCATCAGGGCCGGTGCGCTCCCCACCTGACTCAGACTTGGTGTGAGACTGACTTGGAACGCTGCGGTTGCGGCTGCATTAGCGCGAATATCACCAATTTGCCAAGTAACTTCACGTGAGACAGGATTGAAATTTACTATTCCGTCACCCGTAGTCTGATTAAGCCACGTGACATAAGACGGTAAAGTCGCGGTAACGCTACTGTCGCTCACTCCATTGTTACCAGCTTCCGCTCGAAATGCAAGGGTGTAAGTTGTGTCGACACTAACCACTGGCGGGATTGGTCCTCGGTCATTAAAGAGACTCGAATTGCGCCCAGCGCTACTAATTAAGTTTGCGCTACTGGAAAATTGTACAGTCGCTTCGGCCGTGCCAATCAACACTTCTGCTGCTGTCTCGGCCTGGATACGTTTGCCATAGACATTAATACTCATGGTAACTACTGGCGATGTTACACTAGTGACTGGCCTGAGGCCGAATGATACAGTCTCGCTGTCGCCGGCCCGGATCTGCGAGAGTGCGGCGATGTTGGTAGCATTCCAACTCACGGTGTCATTGGCGGAATTAAAAAAACCTCGTTCGTCATTAACCCCATTTGGGGTAAAGGCATTACCAGATAGTGCTACTTCGGCTCGCACATCGTAGATTGCTACTGACAACGTGTTAGCAACATCAATCACTGCATCAATTTCTTCGTCTGGTTCGAGCGTAATTGATGATCCAGTTTTACCATTGATCTCAAGTCCCAACGCAATAAATGGTTGTTCGATTTCAACGGTCTTGGCCGCTGTGGTGAGGACTGATGAGAAGGTCAAGGAGTTACGATCACTCGCTGTACCCACGTCAAAGGAAAATGTCTGGGCTTCAGTAGTATTGCCAGTAATCGTACCGGTCACGCTGATAGTGATTTCGCCTTCAGGTGGAATTTCGTTAATCCTCCACACACTATCACGAGATGCTGGTGTCGGGTTAGCCCGCAAAAACTCAAAGCCTGCTGGATATTCTGCAACTAGCAACACGCCTGACACTGGCGACGCGGTATTGGAACGAACAGTAACGTCAAATGTAATTTCTTGACCTGATGAAAGTGCATCAATCGCTTCAACATCTAAGACCAAGGGTGAAGAACTAATTTTAAATTCTAGCGGAGTCGCTTCTTTATAAAACGTTGCATTTGAACCCTCTACTCGATATTCTATGGCGGCTGTGATGATTTTACTCTCGTTTTCTTCACCAAACACCACGGCTTTTACGGGCACGTTAACCGACTCGCCAGATTTAATAGTGTTGAGTTCTATCCGTTCTTTACTCAGCGAACCTCCTTGATCTCCGGCCGACTGCGTCCCAGACGGATAACTGAGTACCAAGACCGCTGCATTAATTGGTACCGCATTTTGATTTGATACGCCGACTTGTAAAGCAAGGGTTTCGCCGCCACCGACCGCTAGCGGTCCGTTTATTTCAAGCGTAATATTTTCACCGGAAATGGTATTTGACCCAGTCCAAAAGATATAGCTTGAAATGCCAGCGGCCATTACAAACACCACTAACCCAATCAGGAGTAGGTACCAGCGATACTTCTTCGATCGTTTTTTTTGTGGCATAGCGTCGGTTGGTGGCGTAAATACTGGCGGAGTTGGTTCGCCAGGTGCAGTCGGTAGCGGGGTTGGTTTTTGCGGGGCTACCGGCGCCGTGTTTTTCAACGGACGGCCAATGGCTTGACTGACTGCTGGTACAATATCACGCCAGGTTTTTTTAATATCTGACGGCGGCTTTGGTTGCAGGATTTCCTTAGGCTTTTCGGTTGGCTGCTGCCCACGCGAATACAACCGTCGTCGCAGTTCTTCTAATTCTTCTTGTTCTTTTATCGTACCCATACGCGTTTGGCTAGTATACCACTCAAAATCCTAGAGATGACTACTACTGACTGCAGTATCAATAGCTCGTTCGGCTTGTACCTGGTCAAGCGGATACTCAAGCGCCGCCGCCAGGGTTGGAGCCTCAAGGACCGCTGCCGACCAACGAGCGGCTGGTACATAGCCAAGCTGATGTAACATCCGCAACGTCACGGTGGTAAGTAACTCGTCACTCATCGAATCGCCAAACTTGGCGTCAAGACACGTCCGAATATCAGCATAGAGTTGTGGTACGACCTCTTCACCATGAACAAATCGCCGCAAGAGCTTGACTACTTGATGCACCTGACCGCGACCACGTCTACTATTACTGGCTAAAAAGGGGTTGGCGATGGCCTCTACGCTTCCAATCCGCCAGCCCGCCTTCCCTTTTACCAAAGAAACCCGCACGATGGAAAAATCTTGGAGCGCGTAGCGCTGTCTAGATTTTTCCAGTCGGACGCTCTTGGCGTCAGCATAAATCATGCCTGCATCACGGGTAAAGAGTAAATACGAGCGGTCGGCGATATTGCGATCAAACGTACCGCACACAATTGCTTCAGTAGTGTAGGTTCGATACGCCATAATCTTTCACCATTTGCAATGACACTAGACAAGCTTCTCTAATGAAACTGTAAATGAATGTTCTCCAGCCGTGATTTCTGTACCAGTTGCGTCATCAAAGGTCAGGGCCGTGGCACCGATGGTAGCTTGAATCTCGGCCTGATGTGCCACGATGATGGCCTGACCACCGTCTGACGTTTGGACAGTGATTGCAATCCGGTCCTGGGGTTTCAGTCCGGTCTGTTTGCGCAAGTCTTGGACCTGACGGATAAACTCACGAGCGTCGCCTTCGGCCTGAAGCTCCGGTGTAAGAATAGTATCGAGTTCGACTGGTTCAGTAATCATGCCATGATGTTCAATTGATTTCACATTTACCTCAGCTGCCACAATCGCAGCCAAAGCTGGATTGGTCACAACGGCACTCGACTCACGGACTCGCAAAGCCGCGAGCGGTTGACGGACTTTGATTTTGGTCTTGGCCCGTTGTTCAAGCGCGAGCGTTACTACTTCGCGGGTCGTTGCCATATCAGCCAAACTTACCTCCATCACTTCCCCAGCGCTTGGCCAGGCAGCGAGGTGGACGCTTTCGGCGTCTGTGGCTGTGCGGACCCGACTCCACAAATACTCAGCATAAAACGGCATCACCGGTGCCATGACCAGAGCCAGCGTCTGCAGTGTGTGACGAAGGGTCGCCAACGTCGCAACCTTGTCAGCTTCGTCGTCTCCTTTGAGTCGATCCCGACTACGGCGCAAGTACCAGACTGAAAGATCATCAATAAAGTCAGTGATTGGTCGAGTAGCCCGGTCAAGCTCGTAGTTTTTGTACCCAGCGGTTGCTTCGCTAACCAATTGATTTAAACGCGCAATAATCCACTGGTCGAGGACGTGAGTGGAATCGCTACGCGATTCCACTGCGGTATCAGCGTACGTCTCGTACATCGCCAGCACGTTGTGCAAGCGTCCGATATTTTTGCGTTGCAACTCCAGCACTTCCTTTTCCGAGAAATTAAGATCTTCACCTTTGATGATTGGTGAGGATAGTAAATAGAAGCGCATTGCATCTACCCCCGTGCGATCAGCGAGCTCCATCGGGTCAGGATAATTCTGCAGCTTCTTGGACATTTTTTTGCCGTCTTCAGCCAACACCAAACCATTCACGATGACATTTTCGTATGGCGACTTGCCAAAGAGTGCAGTACCCAAAACGAGTAGTGAGTAAAACCAACCGCGGGTTTGGTCAAGACCTTCGGCAATAAAGTTCGCGGGAAAGTGTTGTCCTTCAAAGTGACTAGCGTGTTTGAAAGGATAATGATGTTGTCCGTACGGCATCGAACCACTCTCAAACCAACAGTCAAAGACATCAGGTACACGCTCCAGCCGGACACCGTTTTCTTCGAGCACCACGTCATCAATGTACGGCCGATGAAAATCGAGCTCAAAGTGATCATTGTGCGGCAGTGGTACAAACGGCAGCTCACGTACTTCCGCATTCGCAAATCGTCGTCCGTCTTGATCATGATCATAATCGTTGTCATGGAGATTAAAGCCGTGCGCCGCAGCAAACAGCATCCGCAGTGGCGAGTTGTGAGACACAACCAAAATAGTTTCGTTACTATGTTTGGCATCAGTGTCATAGAGCCACGCTCCCATACGGTCACGTACCTGACTCCATGACTCTCCTCCCTCGGGAGCACACTCGCACCACTGTGCGCCCGCTTGCACAAACTGCTGATACTCAGTGTTTGGTTTCCCGTCGAGTGCACCTAACTGAATTTCACCAATTCGTGCATCAGACTCAAGCGCGTCAGCTCCCAAACCAAGCATTTCCGCTACTTGTTTGGCGGTGGCTTCGGTACGCTCAAATGGTGAGTAGATAATTTTAGTAATGCCAGCTGACTTCAAAGCAGCGACTACAGCGCTGATTTGTTCTACACCAGTCGCAGTCAGACCATTGGCAACTCCAAACTTTGTCTGCACTACATTTGCTGCATTGCTTTCACTTTCACCGTGTCGCATTAAGAAGTATCGATTGCCAGAGCGTGGGATATACGATTGCAGGTCCGCGAGACTGCCAAAAACTTTGTAGTCTTTGGTTGCAGGATTTCGCCAGATCGGCAGTGGCGCACCCCAGTAGCGCTGGCGACTGACCGCCCAATCACGCGCACCCTCGAGCCACTTCCCAAACCGTGCCCGGCCAACGTGTTCTGGCACCCAATGAATTTTATTGTTTTCTTCGACTAATTGATCTTTAATCTTGGTTACTTCCACAAACCATGAGGTGGTTGCGTAGTTAAGGAGCGGTGTATCGCAGCGCCAACAATGCGGGTAGCTGTGGACGATATTTTCTTTTTTGAAGAGTCTACCGGACTCTTTCAAAGCTTTGACGATTTCAATATCAGCATCTAGGTGAGAGACGCCTGACTCATCATCATCTTTCGGTTTCACTAATTGCCCCGCAAAATCAGTTACGAACTCCTTGAAGTGTCCGGCTTCGTCCACATGATGCACAATCGGCACACCATGTGCTTGCGCCAAGACCATATCATCGTCTCCATACGCGGGAGCCAGGTGGACCGCCCCAGTGCCTTCGTCACCAAGTTCGACATAATCCGCGTGCAGAATCTGCCAGGCGTTGGCTTTGCCATCGAATGTTTGTTTTTGCCAATAGTCGAAGGGTGGCTGGTAGCGTTTACCAACTAGGTCACTTCCAGTTAACTCTTCTACTACCTCATATGCATCAGTTCCAAGTTGCGCTAGTCGTTCCTTTGCTAAAATCACCCGCTCCTCCCCTTCATTGGTTGTTACCTGAACCTTTACATATACATGATCATTGTGCACCGCTGCCGCCATGTTACCCGGTAAAGTCCACGGGGTCGTGGTCCACACAAGCAAGCTTGTGTCGGTTGGCTCGCCCTGCTCATCGAGCAGAGGAAGCTTCACCGTCACGGCGATATCTTTGATATCTTTGTAGCCTTGGTTGACTTCAAAGTTGCTCAGGGTTGTCCCACAGCGTGGACAGAGGTGCATAGACTTAAACCCCTCATATACCAGACCCTTTTTGTGTAGTTCACTAAACACCCACCAAACACTCTCGGTGTAAGTGCTGTCCATGGTTTTGTAATCATGGTCCATGTCCGCAAAGCGGCCCATGCGTGGCACAATCACTTTCCAATCATCAGCGTATTCCATCACCGCAGCGCGGGCGGCTTCGTTAAATTTTTTCACCCCGTACTCTTCGATGTCACGCTTGGTCGCGAGACCGAGTCGCTTCTCAATCAAATTCTCGAGCGGCAAGCCATGACAATCCCAACCCCACTTGCGACGGACACGATAGCCCTGCATGGTCCAAAACCGTGGGATGGCGTCTTTGATCGTACCCGCTAAAATATGTCCATAATGTGGCAACCCGGTGGCAAATGGCGGCCCATCATAAAACACGTAGTCACCTTTGGACTCCCCGCCTGCCGGCTGTTCAAGACTCTTGGTAAAAATATCATGCTCACGCCAAAACTCGAGCATCGCTTCTTCGCGCAATGCTACCTCGCTTTTGGCGGGAGCTGCATCAGCTTCTAATTTTGTATTCATAGGTGGCTTGGTTATGTATATCTGACATAGTGACCCTACACAGGTAGTATCACAGGCAACGTATCAGGCTGCATCTCGATAGTAGCATATATAGTGACGCCGCCAAGCCTGGTGACTCGGCGGCGTTATGATTTCGGGTGGGGTGGACGAACGACTGCTTGCCCAAGCAAACAGAGACCGTCCGGACCAAAGCAGACCAGGCAGCGAACAACCATACCGATCGGGGTATGGGCGTACGCCGTGGCTCCCGCAACCAACGTTGCGTGTGCTGCCCCGATTTAAGGAGAACGAGCTCCCCTTGTAATAAACGGCGCATACCGTTTATGTCGGTTGAGACCGACTGACGCTTCTTTTCCATTAACTATCCTTTCTTGGAAAATAGGGGGAATATAATTAAACACAGTATGCGTCTAAAAACAACGAAGCCGCAACAAGCGCTACGGCTTCGTCGCGGCTGGATGCCTCTTCCACTCCTCTTCTCTGAGTAGATCGACTCTCGTCCTGAGGCGCGATACCTTCGGCCGAACCGCCTCCGACGCTTGCAACTCTCGAGCTAGTGCATCGAGAGAGTGCAGCGCCAACGTGAATACGTTGAGGCGCGAGGTGAAGAACCTGGAGCACACTGTGCTGTGTGGGTCGAACACAGCCTGACAGCCTTGAACCAATTTTATGTTTTTCAAATTCACCACCGGTTGCTCACCGATGACGGATATCAAGTCGTCAAAAATTTTGGCGACTTCCTTCATTGCTCCCCGCACTTGGGGATCACGAGCGCAAAGGCGCATAGCTTTCTCCCCTTTCTTGCTGCGATTAGGAGTTAGATTTCCATACTACAATACCAAAGTCAACCACCTCCCTTAAACACCTCTACACATAATTAAGGGGTTGGACCCCTTAATTATTCTAGCAATGTCCCTTTATTATATTCTTTATCAAGTTTTCTTTTCCTAGCAATTTCTTGGACAGTTGCGCGAGCATCGATTACAAAAGATGCTCTGTTTTTATATTGATCCAAGATAAAGTCTGCCTTAACAAATGACTCCTCCCGCTTCCCTTCATATGCCTCAGCACTGCTTAAAAAGTAGTCCTTAATGTTATGGACAAGATTATTAAAATTTACATAAGCAGCTACATACAGTAGTTGTTCGTTGTCTTCACAGTGAACTCTCTTAAAATTTCCTTGAAAGAGAGCACCTGATCGCTCATAACGTTCATTGAAATACGATGTGTATCCTCCGCCAAGACGCTTCATGAACTCACTAATACCCCCATCAACCAGCTGCGTTAACAGCAGATGAAAGTGATTATTAAGAAGACAATACGCATTAATGTTCACAATTGGTTTCTGATTCATGAGCCAGTCTTGTTTAAACTTTCGTCTGTACAAACTACCTGACTGCTCTTCAGTATTGAACATCTGTAAACTTTTGTAAAAACGCCAATAATCAAACTTATCTAAAAAGACAGCTCTTTTGTCGACGCCACGATTATATACATGGTAGGTTTCTCCAGTGATAAGTGGTACAACTTTTCTGGGCATTACTTCTATTGTAACGCAGTAATTAAGGGGTCCAACCCCTTAATTGTGTATGGGTTACATTGCGGTGGGGGCTTTGATGCCGAGGGCCCACAGGCCATTCTTGAGGGTTTGGCGCACAGCGTCAGCTACTGCCGCCTTGTATGGAGCAAATTCATCAGCTGGGTCAGCGATTTTCTCCGCTGCGTAAAAGGAATTAAATTCACTCGCGAGTTGCGTCAGATAGACGACGAGGAGATGCGGTGAGCGTTCAGTTGTGGCTTCTGCAATCACTTCAAGAAGTTGGTACACCAGCTGCTCTACCGGATACACTTCCGCGGGTGCATGTGTGGTTGTTGGTACGACGCCTGCGGCCTGAGCCTTTTCAAGGACACTGCATATCCGAGCGTGCGTGTATTGTAAGTAGGGACCAGAGTCACCCTCAAACGAAATCGACTGCTTGAGATCAAAAACAATATCTTTGCCGGGAGCAATCTTGAGAATCGCGTATTTAATAGCAGCAACTGCTACATCCACTGCTACCTGCTCAGCATTCGTTACCTCACTCTCTTTCATTCGAGCCAAGGCCGCCGCTTGTACGTCAGCAATCAAATCGAGTGCCCGCACGACATTACCAGTACGGGAAGACATCTTCCCTTCCACAAGGCGGAGCATGCCATTAGGAGTAAGTTCAACCTTACCCGCGATATCGGGCTGAATTAATTCGCTCGCTTTAGTGGTAACTTTAAAATATTCTTGCTGTTCGGTTCCAGTGACTGTAATCGCTAAATCAAACGGGTGCCAATCAGCTTTACACTTGATGAGCCCAACGTCTTTGGTTTCGTAGGTAGGAAGTCCTTCTTTATTTATAAATACACGAGTATGTAGTCCATACTGTTCACCGCGGAAAATCACAGCTCCGTCAGATTTTTCAAAGACGTCACCAATATGTGCCTCAACCAATTTCTGTCCGACTGGACCGGTGACACTTTCCATAAAATTATGGTCAAACTCAGAACCAAGAATTTTATATGCCGTTTCAAAATATTGGAGAGATACAGATTTACCGGCATCATAAAGTGCATTGATTGTTTCATCTTCACGAGAATAAATTTTTTTATTTAACGTTTTAATAGCCGCTTTAGCGTCTTCGTTCTCTTCAAATGCAGTAGCTCCAGTAGCGTAGGCTTTACCCAACAGTGGTGCATCAATAGTATGTGGTGTCGCACCGAGTTGTTGGAGACCGTACATGGCTTTAGCGACATGCATTCCAACATCACCCTGAAACGTGACGCGCTTAGTATCAGCTCCAGCCGCCATAAACAATCGTGCAAGAGATTCTCCAAGTGCATTAGGAACTAGATGCCCAATATGAAGCTCTTTAAATGGGTTTGGGTCGGTATATTCGACAATAACCGTCTTGTCTTTCCAAGAATCATTGGTTCCCCACTGCTGTCTGTCAGATTGGATATGGGCAATTTGCTCAGTAAAAAAATCGCGCGTGAGGTAGAAATTAAGAAAGCCTGGGCCAGCAACTTCCACTCGCTCAACATAGGAAAGATTTTTTATATCAGTTAATTGAGATAATTCCTCAGCGAGTTCGCGTGGGTTACGGCCGGCCTGCTTGGTGGCAACCAAAGCAACGTTGGAAGAATAATCACCATGGGTGGTTTCGGCGGGATGCTCTACCACAAAATCTACCTCAGGTAGTGCTAGTTTTTTCAGCGCTTTGGTAATCGCCGCTTTTATTTCTGCTTCCATAATCACTGCACAATACAGAATTACTCCTCTCTTGTCACGAGCGCACGTGGTTCACTAGTGGAATCAATCGTAAATTCTTCCCGACCAACAATCTGCCCGCGGGCTGTCTCGACACTACAGCGCCACTCACCGTCCTGATAATTACTAATGACCGTAAAGCCGCGAAAGCCATCGTCTCGTCCGCCCGTAATTGGATACGGTAGTCTGGCATGTTCAATCCAATCACCAGCAGCATTTTTGTATTCCCAGGTATGAAAAATGGTGGTTTCGATTTTGGTTGGCGCAAACACTTTGGCAAAACAGTATACGTTGTCACCTGCTCGTGCGTGGAATGTATCATCCGAATCTTTTAAAAACTGCCACCAGGCACCCTCTTCATACTTCAGTTGATAGCGACCATCATCAAAACGAATGACCGAATGATAAATCCCCACATCCTTTAGTGAGAGAGGAATCGGTGGAATGATGTTGGTGAAATAAAGAAAGTTCAGTCCAAAGTAGATACACCCCAGCGTAAAGACAATCGACTTCATCTTTAACTCCATAAAGCGTGGAATGATGTAGTACAAGACTTGTACAAACAGATACATAATCGATAACGCCACGAGACCACTCGCAATAAAGACCCAGGCCCCCATGTACCCGGTAAAGACCGGAATGACTAAAATCACATACGAAGACAAGCCGATAAAAAAGATACCGAGATTAAATATCAAGCGATTCGCCCGATCACGAATCGTTTCATTGCCATAAATCACTGCCAAAATCACCAACAAAAACGGCCAACTCGCTTCCCATGACCCACTGCGGCTATAAAAAATAAGCATGCCCGAAAGCAACCCACCAAACGCGAACTGCACAAAGAGCGGTGCGTACTGCCGGGCGTAGGGCAACATTCGTTCGGGTAATTTACCGGCTACCCCAGCGTATAGTGTCAGCAACGCCACCATCGCCAGCACCACGTACGTCGCAAGAATAATATTGTCAAACACTTGATCAACCCGATTGAGCGTAAAGTTGTCAACGACAAACCCTAAAAAGAACGTAATGGTGAGCCAGTGACGTCGTACTACTCGCATTGATCTATCCGGTACTTTGTATGAAAAACGTGGACGCAACATGAGGGTATTGTACCCTACCCTAATTAAAAAGGGCGGCACCGAAGCGCCGCCCTTTCTCTCTCGCTCAGCAATAGCCACCAATATTGCCATACGCATCCTTGGCGCTTCTAACAGGCTTTGGTGTATTGCAGTGCAAGAACACCACTCCCGCCTTCCGTTCTACTCCCTCCGGGGCAATAGAACCATGCAGCAAGGCCGAAAGAACTTCGCCTGATGCCCCCGCTCGTTTCGCGGCTGTGGTCAGGATCTGCGCCTTGACCCCGGGAAAGATAGCCAACTTTCCCGAAGGTACATTCATGAAACGGCATTCGCCCGTACCATCCAGCTGATCAGTCCAGTACAGGCCATGGTTCGTACCGTCACCATCGCCTCCGAGGTGCCCGGTGAAAAAAGAACGATCCGGATGGATCCCGCCGCCATTCGGACGTCCCTGCGCCCAGTAATATAGTAGTCTGAGCACATCCACCGCGTACGGCTGAGGGTTTTGCTGGGCACTTTGCAGCGCATCAACAAACGTCCCTGCGTATCTTCTCGTCTCCTCCAAATCAGCCAGAAACTCGATCACGCGCCCACGGACCGCCTCACGCAACTGATCACAGCTGGCGAAGAACTGCTTGTCTTCAGTTGTCCATTCAATACCCTTCAGGGCCAGCAATCGATCAGCAGCCCCAGGCTTGATGTGCGCCATGGCTTTGAAGTCTCGCTCGCCGTGCGTTCCTTTGGTATAGAATCCCGAATCAACTTCATCTTCACCGTTAGGCGTCCATGACAACTGCTCTAGAAACGACGAATTCTTGAAGCGCTCGATGATGCGCTGGTGGTGGGCATTCAACTTACCCAACACCGCTCCAGGCGGAAAGTCCACCACCGCATACCCGGTGTCATGGAAACCCGCTAGATCAGACCTGATTTGATAATACATCTGCACCTCCCGGTTGACTCATCCAGTTTGAATGTACCGAAGAAAAGTTACATGTGCAAGCATACGCAGGTAAAACTACGCTCCTACACTACACAAGTAAGAACCTGTGTGTTTTGTGCTAATTCTTATGCAAATTCGACCGAAACAAAGCGACGGGAGAGTACGGGTCGGGGTGTACCCTACCTATCGCAAAATGAATTCAGGCGGCCACATATAATATGTGTACCGCCTGCTCGAGCTTGCCTCAGCTCTTTTTTGTTTTTTCTGTTTCTGCTTTTGCTTTTTTTTATTTGGACGGCCCACCTAGTGGCTTGTGCCACAGAGACTTTTGGCTAGTCCCAGCCTGGTTCTTTTGGGTGCTTGCGCACCAATAGTCCGTTTACAGTTATACCCTATAAAATTGATTTGTAAAGCAGCGGGCGGGCCAAAAGGCCCGCCCGCGGCTTTACTTCGTCGGCGCCCGCTCTCCTACATAAAAGTCTCCGGTACCCG
>CAYGTP010000015.1:0-28293 GCA_964352875.1 uncultured Candidatus Saccharibacteria bacterium | reverse complement strand
TATTCAAATAATTCTTGCTGCTGCGTCTCCCAGTCTTCGTTACTGGTCCAATCCGGAATATGGCACTCCGGCCAACGTGGCAACCGGCGACCAATAGCGAGGACAACTTCCGCCCCCACGGCTTCGGCTCGATCAATCTGATAGTCGAGTTCTTCAAAGTTATATACTCCATTTATGGGTTCTACCATCGGCCAATGGGCAGCCAAACGCAAGTGGCGAACCCCTAAGTCATCGAGGATTGCGTCGTAGGTTTCTTTCCAATCAAGCCCGAGCTCACGAGCATACGGGGTATTAAACGACATACCGTACTGAATTTCCGCCGGTACCGGCGCCAGAGTCAACCAATACAAAAAGCCCGTCAACAACAGGACTAGTCCGACCACCGCGACAATGATTCTACGTTGCATATTTCTTATATAAATAATATCACGAAGCCAATCGTAATAATGGCTACATACAAGGCTTTTCGTTGCAACGTTTGTGTATCATGTCCATTCTCCCCTGCCGCCGGTGGAATATACCGCCCGAAAAAAGTAATTAAAATAAGAATAACCACAAACTTAAGACTGTCAGTGGCTTGCACCACTGCGACGTCTCCCCAGTCGGTAGCCTTTAAAAGCATAAAGGCCGCAATACCTGCTAATACCTTAGTACTCAATACCAATACGCCAGTCTTCTTGGTTGTGACTTTGGTTTGTTCGCGGATTTTTTCCCAGTACACTGGGACCAAGAGTAATGACAAAGCAAAGAGCACAAAACCAACTCGTGACCAGAAAAATCCGTCATCAAAACTGGTTTCTAAAAAGAGACCTTTAAGCGTAATAAAATGGAGAGCGAAAAACAATCCACTATGAATTGTATGGACAAATACGTTGCTATTGAACTGTCCTTGCGAGACCAATAACGTACCGACTGATAGGATCGCAATTCCCCAAATAAAGTTAGCGCTAAACGAACTATCTAAAAATAGATGCGTCATACCGAAAGCAGACATTGCCGACACCGCTCCAATGACTGGCATAACATCTGAGGCATCAGCGCGTTTCAGCGCATCGTACATGGATACCAACGCCATAAAGAAGGTATAGGCAGCCAAAAAGGACATCCCGACCACTTGAATGGTGGGTGATTGAATGTTGTGGACGTTTGGTACCCCCAGCTCATGCAAACCGGGAATCAACCCCACTAGATATATCACCCCCCAAAATCCCGTAATCAGACAAGAGTACCAGGCGTAGACAAACGGCCGTGGTAACGCTTGGTCACTACAAACAATATATTTATCCAAGAATGCCACTACAGCATTCAAGACTTGTGCGCCCATGGCGAGCACTAGCCAGCTCATACCCCTATAGTGTACCCTGCAATCTAATTAAAAATCCGACTTGTCCCGAAGCGCGTTCTGCTCACAAATTTCTTTATACCGGTAGGCTGATGGTCGGGGCGTACGACGCAAACCTTCGTAATCCACTGCTACCAAGCCAAATCGCTTGGTGATACCGAGTGCCCATTCGTAGTTATCTAAAAGTGACCAGTACATATGGCCACGCACATCCACCCCAGACTGAATCGCTCGCCAAATTGCTGCAACCTGCACTTCAATATACTGTGGCCGTAAATCATCGTCAGCATCAGCCAAGCCTGCTTCGGCAACGTATATTGGTTTTTTATACCGCCATAACATCTTGAGGGCAGTCTCGATACCTGAAGGAAACACTTTCCAGTCCATATCAGTGCGCAAATAATTTCTAACCCCACCATATTCAGTATGACGGTAGTAATTAAGTCCAATTTCATCACAAGCGTCAATAATTTGATTCATAAATCGATACGTCTGCACGTACCGCATCAGATTACCTCGTTGTTGATTTAACCAACCTCGGCCATCAAACACATGCACGTGCTTGACCACACTCACTTGAGTGTTAGGACGAACACGTTTGATTTCGTGATACGCCTGTATGTGTGCATTCACTAAATTCTTCTCGACGGCAAAATATCTAAAGAAGTTTGTAAACCGGGCGGTCGACCGGGCGCGTTCTGACGAACCGTCTTCTTTGCCAATCTTCTTCCAAAGAATCTTGCCGCGCTTAAATGGTGGCCACGCCCCATAGATGTAGCCATGAGTGGCGTAGACATTTGGTTCATTCATCGTCGCGTAATGCGTCGCCAAATCGCCCATCGCATCGACTACTGTAGAACAATAACGCGCAAACAACGCTGGTGTATCCGGATGTTCAAAACCGCCCTTGTCAGCCAACCATTGCGGCAACGTAAAGTGCCAAAGTGTTACAAACGGTTCTATATTATGCGCCCGTAAGGCACGCAACACTGCTCGGTAGTGGTCTAGCTCACGCTCATCAAACTCTCCCTCGCGCGGCTCAATCCGAGCCCACTCAATCGAAAACCGATGCGCGTTGTGCCCTAAGTGTTTAGCTAAAGCAAAGTCTTGTTCATACCGATTGTAATGGTCAGCCAAACGTCCCGCTGGCGGCACGCGCTTCGCGCGTGCCGCTTCTGCCCAGTCACAATTATCTATCCCGCCCTCCACTTGGTACGACGCAGTTGCAGCCCCCCAATAAAACTCTTTTGGGAATCGCTTCATATCATTTTTTATTACTCAAAATCTCTAGCACATCTAAGGCCGAACGTTCACCCATTATTTTTTCTGAATATGCTAAACGGTTCAATTTATGAAGAATATAGACAACAGAAACTGTTGAAATAACGAACGAGGCTTTGAGAATTGAGCTAAAGATATCTCCAGCTGAGGGCACAGCACTAATTGTCATTATTAACACCCCAAGAAAAAGTACAATCAGAATCCACTGTTCAAGTGGAATCCGTTCTTCATTAAGTGCGACCATCTGTTTACGAAGCTCTTGACAACCAGCCAGATTTTTGACAATTGAACCGAGTGCTTGATTTGAGACTTTTGTTACGTCATCTTCTTTAACATATACAAGTAACGCATTGGACAATTTAGTAACCGTACTTGATTTTTTCATGAAATGAATATTCCACTCCCTTGAATCAAGAATTTTTTTATAATGGGACTTAATTACCGACTTATAATATTTCTGCAAATCATCAGATACTAGACCACTGGCTCTATAGATAGCCGACATTCTCCCATCAAATGCCGTGACTGTTTCCCGTACACGATTAAACCTACCCGCTTGCCGTGAAATAAAAAAGCCCGTAAAAATTGAGAAAACAAAAGTTGAAATTGATAGAAATATCCGATCGGCTGCAGCGCCAGGTAATGACACTAGCCAGTAGAGACAAGACAAAATCGGTAGACCAAAGGCAACTAGAAAAATAAAGAACACTCGCTGCATCTGCTTATTATACCTGATACGGAGTGATGACTTTTATTAATACACAAATTTATAAAAGTGGGACCAGGCGATAGGTGCCAGCCCGTCCAACTTCACCATCAGCTACGTGACGTAAGGCAATTTGGTTTCCGTCGCAATCAAAACCAAAAAACCTGGTTTGCTGTGGACCACGGAGTAGTCGCACCTGACCAGACAATGGAAGCTTGCTCATCCCAGCCAAATCAAATGCAATCCAACCTACAAACCATTGGCCCGAGACCGGTTCTGCCGGCTCCAGTACAACAAACTTTTTCCAACCACCAAACACTGGAGTATGGAAAATTGGCAATGGACCAAACCACCGTTCGGGCGCCTCGGTATCAGCATCTGCCCGCACGGTCAGTGAACTATCGATCAGAGAAAATTCCTGATTACTTAACCGACGATTGTTCCATCGATGGGTGATTTGTGGAGATTCTCGTAACGTACCTTGCAACAAATACATAAGCGGTAACATAGCGATATCTAACCATCGTCCGGGCCAAGATTGAACTTTTATTTGTATGCTCATAGACTATATTTAAATATATATTTAAATATATATTTTTATATTCACTACAATATCATAGTCAAAAATTCAGGCGGTGCCAGGTATTCAAGCCATTTTTTGTACAGCTGATGAGTCGCGGTGACATTACGTTCCGTATAAGCAGCGAGGTCGGTGAATTTTTCCTGTTGGAAAAATTCACCGACCGTCTCCCCCGTTACTCCACCCAGGTCAGGGCTTACAACACCATTTGCTTCACTGAGTAAATGAAGCGATACTGCCGGTGACCAACTGCCATACCCAGAAAAACTATCATGTAAATCAACGTGGTACGGCATAGATTGTCTCGACACCTCACGAGTGACTGGAAACGTTATTGTTGGCTTAACACTACACACAAGACTACGATGCAGTAACCAAGGAACATCAAAGCGTCTGCCACCAAACGTGACAAACACGTCATAACTCCGTGCACCTTCCCAAAAATCTTGTAAAATCTCTCGCTCAGAAGCAACTTTATACAGTGGATGTTCTGACGGCTTGGTCCCATAGACCATACCTTGTCCACGCTCTACATCATAGAGACCCAACATTATAATCGAGCCAGTCAGCGGCGATAAGCCGAGTTTCGTTTCTGCTTCGGCATGAGTTTGCTGTCTAGTAAGCACCGCTCGGGTTCTTTGGCTCAAGGCTTCCCACTTGTGCCCCACCGTCATGATGTCAAACACAAGTGTAGCCATAAGACCTAGATTGTATTCGGATTACCAGTAAAGCAGCCAAGTACCCCGTCTCGTTCACTGCTGAGGTAATAGCGATAGCCTAATCCCTCATCCACTCCACCACACTGGTCAGTCGAAATCTTGTCGTTTCGTCCATAGATCGGATAGCCATCACGGGCATATCCGATCAAAGTCTCTGGTCCAAACACTCCAAATAAGTTAGACTCAGAATTTTTAATCGGCAGTCCATCGTTCGCAATACCGATGACTTCGTTATCAATACACTTCGGTTGCTGCGGGGGTGCCACCGTGGAAGCCTGGAGCTGCCAAAATGTTTCAACTTTTGTGGTTGTACCTTGTACAACATCATACAACACCAGTCGAGCACCTTCCTGCAAGTCAAAACGCAGTGTTTCTGTTGGCCAAGCAGGAACCAATCCTGGATAAGTATCACATAAAACAATGGTAGCGACTTCTGAGTCGTCAGCAGATGATTCTTCAGAACTTGTCGCCACCTCAAGTTCTGCCAACTGAGCTTGTCCTTCGGGTGAACTAATCACACTCTCGCGCTCTGCAAGTTTGTCCCGCAGTCGTGATATTTCGGCGGCTCGATTAAGTTCGGTCGGCGGTAATACTGCCGAGTATTCGACGGCCGTACTAATCGGTAGCGTGGCGACTGGACCACTGGCAGTATGATTTCTAGTATCAAATACGACAGTGCCCACAATTGCCATGAGCAAAAAAACTAATGTCACCACAAACAGCAAAAAATCCCTAGTTCGTATCATATCGACATCATACCAGCGGGGCGGGGCTACGCCCCACCCCGCCCTGCATAACTCTCACTATTTTTTCTTTACCACTTTTTTAGCAACCGACTTTTGACTTGTCTTTTTTGTCACTTTTTTAACTAGTTTGTCTGCTTTTACTTTAGTCGCATCAAACTTCTTCTTCCCCACTTTAATCTCAACCATTTGTTCGACCCGCCGAATATCAGCCAATAACTTTGAGCGATCTTTGTTGTAGAGAAACAGATTAAAAATCGACCGGCCGCCATGACGAGCAAATATTGCTCGGTCGCCAATCTTCTTTCGAACCGATATTGAATGAAATGATTCAAGATCCTCGATTTTTTTTATTCCCCGCATTTCAATAATCACACCTTCTTTTTTAGCAAACCACTTCATAGCTGTAGCAAAACCTTGACATTTTTTTGGTATCACTGGGTTAAGCGGCTGGCGAATTAGTATATCGTTCATCGTATGATTAATACTACAACTTAGATCATGCAATACATCGCGAAACCCTCCAACCCGAGCCCCGACTTCAATAATCTTCCAATCGTCGTCGACTTTCATCAGCTCTACATGTGCAGTCACGCTTCGCAGCCCCAGTGCATGAATCGCTGTTTCAGCCACCGCTTCAGCCTTTTGTACAGTCTCGCGTTTTAACGCCGTTGGAGTGGTTTGTAAATAATTATAAAAATCGTCGTGACCAATATCACGTCCTGTCTTAACTCGAACTAAGGGGCAGTGAAACACTGTGCCTCGTGAATTGACATAACAATCAACTGAATACATAAGACCTTCCATGTATTCTTCAGCAATAACACAAGGTTGCTCCTGTCTATTATCTCCAGCGTAGGCATTTTCTATTTTACTAAACAGCTTACGCAAGCTCTTTTCCAACTCTTCTTCATGATAACAAATTGAGACAAACAAACTTCCAGCCAAATTTGCTGGCTTTATTATCATTGGGAAACCAACTTTATCCGCTAGTCGCTCCCGTTCTATTTTAGTGTTAGATTTTACCTTAGTAAATCGAGGTGTATTTTTAGGATCAAACAATTTTAAACGTTTACGCATCTCATATTTATCAGCGGCCCACATAAGAGATTCTGTAGTCGGGGTACGGAGATACGGGACATGCGGAATCAACTTTGCAAAGCGGGCAATACTAGCTTCAGAACGACAAGTCACTGCTAATAACTCGTCTTGGTATGGCAATAGTGCTTCTGCGATTTTTTCAGGTTTAGAAAAGTCACATTCAATTAGATAATCACAAGCTAAATTTGTCCCAGGCCACCTCACTTTTGAATCACGAATATACAAAATTCTATATTTTTTACCTGACTCTTTTTCGTATGAACGTATGTCTTCAACCATCTTGGTTGTAAGATTCATTACGTACACTAAAATATTTTTATTTTTCACAATATAACTTTACAAACGAGTACCAAGATAACGTTAGGACTTACCAACAATTTTGGATTTCAGTCATTCAGCAGTGAAAAGCATACTATAAAAACCTGATTGTTAAATATAACAACACAAAAGTATTAAAAAGCAATACTTGACAGATTACCCTATACTTCGACTTTTATCTCTTATCTATGCTATAAAGTTGAGTGCCTAATAAAAATAAAATTGGAAGTACCGAGATAATTAAACAAATAGCTGAATCACTTGGCTATACTGCCTCCTATATCTCTACCGCAGCAAAGCCTAAGCGGCTGTTAATTAGTGATGGAAATAAAGTATGTGTCGTTAACGCTAGTATTTTTGGATTTTACCCAGAAGTCAAACGCTGGCACCAGCACCTATTTGATAGCAAACTACTAACTCAAGAAGTGTTACAAACCCTTGGATATAAAACAATAGATACTGTAAGTACAGATTCTAAATCACACAAGTCAATTCTCGAATTCGTAAAGCACACCCGCCGGCGAGTGCAAAAATTTCCAGTCATAGTGAAGCCTGAAAAAGGTTTCAAAGGTCAAGATATATCGATTGTTAGTAACGTTACTCAACTTGATGCATTAGTAAAAGAGTCGTTTAAAAACCACATCAACTTGTTGATTCAGCCAATTTTAGAATTCGATGAATATAGAATTCTGCTAGTGAACAACCAAGTGGAAGTTGTCCACATCAAGCAACTACACTGCGTAACTGGAGACGGTAGCAGCACAATACAAACTCTACTCACAAACATCCCTGAAAGAGAACAGGACAAATCAGTAATCAAACAAAACCTACGGGCCAAACAATTACATTTAAAGTCGATACTACCTAAAGGACAAAAGTTTATTTATCACCTTACTCGTTTTAGTGCTCCTGGTGAATACTACCAAGCCAACAACATCTCCCCAGCCATTAAAAAATGGGCCAAAACTCTTGCTAGTAAGATTTCTTCACCAACGATGGGGATTGATGTCTTTACTCCAAATGGTATTACTGACCCTGATAATTATCTGATTATTGAACTAAACGCCAATCCAGCGTTCGACTACATTAAATACCGATATGACGATGACGCTACTATGAAACGAATTATCAGTAGTAATTTACAACATTACTTTAAAAGCTAAGTCGTATGAGAAAGATAATTTTATTAAATGGTGGAAAAGCTACTCGGCAATCATTTACTTCAGGTTTACAACATACGCCCTTAGAAAGCTATCGAACTAAAGAAACCATTCTACATATTAAAAATGGTAAAGACTTACACTTTATCAACCACAATAACGCTATAGATTTTACAGATAGCACTGTATTTACTCGATTACGATCGCACGACGAACTGTTCACCGGGATAATATATGAGCACTTGGCTACCTATAATATTTCAGCTAGCGACGTTATAAATGCCTCTTTTATGATGTCAGGTGAGAAAATCGCTCAAATGCCCCGACTTGCCAGAGCAAATATCACAATCCCCCAGTCCATCATTGCCCGCGAAGAATCATACGAGGCCAATCGAACGTATATAGAACAACAATTATCTTTTCCCTTGGTATATAAAACTGACGGTAACCGAGGGGAGGCGGTGTTTTTGATAGAAACTAACGCTGAACTCGAACAAAAAATTGCTGATAAGAATCCAAAGGAGTTATTTTTACTACAAGAAGTGATACCAAACACTTTTGACACCCGCACACTGGTAGCCTATGGACAAATTTTAGGCACTATCAAACGTACCGCCCCGCCTAACACTTTCCATAATAATGTTTCAAGAGGGGCGACTGTTACTAACTACGAATTAACAGCCGAAGAAAAAATTGTAGCTATTAAAGCTACTGCTGCTTCGTTATTAGATTTTGGTGGTGTTGACATTATCCACACTGATAATGGCCCAGTGGTACTAGAGGTCAATAAAGCACCTCAAATTGAGGGGTTTGAATCAGTGTACGGCACACAGACTGTCTTCAAACGTATCGCTCAGATAATAGAGCAAGGAGACCTCGCCTCTTAAACTCCAAATTCCACGGTATCAATCGCTGATGGAGTAACCCCTTCTTCTGTCACTGGTGCCACCCCGAGGGCAGCTTCAACTGCACTCACAAAGTCAGCAAAGGTCTGATATTGCATTCGCTCACCGTTTAGATAGAACGATGGCGTACCGGTCAGACCCCGACCCACTGCGTCATTTAAGTCACTACGAATCTTATCTTTAATCATTGATGATCGCATATGAGTCCGAAACTGATCCACGTCTAGCTCTAATTGCTCCGCGTACTGATCAAAAAATGCTTGCGGATTAGGGCTGTTTGACCAAGTCTGCTGATTTTCAAAAAGTAAGTCATGGAACTCATAGAATTTACCCTGTTGGCCAGCAGCTTCAGCGGCCCGCGCGGCTGGTTCAGCAAACGGGTGAATCCGGGTCAATGGAAAGTGGCGGTATTCAAACGCCAGCTGATCACCGTACTGATCCATCAGATCCTTCACCACTGGATAAAACTGGGCACAAGCCGGACATTGAAAATCACTAAATTCAGTCAGACGGACCTCAGCCGCTGCATTGCCTTTAATATGATCTGTAATGACCACTCCTTCGTTTGCCTTTGATGCTACTTGTTGACTTAAGTAAATTGACCCGCCAAAAATCACCGCCACTACCACTCCGATAATTACCCAAGGATTTTTCATACTATAAAAATAAGTTAGTGTTATCAGTATACCGTACGATTGCAGTAACAAAAAATTTCACATTACCCAACAATGTGGTATAACGGTCAAGTCATGAAACGAAATTTCGTCCACCATAAGAAAAAAAAGCGTCACGGGAAGTCTTTTTGGGACACTGAATACGCCAATGCTGGTCACTTACAGTTATCTGAAGAAGCTAGTGAGGACTTGGAAAAATTCGTGCGGTTTTTGGTTCGCACCACTGGTAAAACCAGCCTTAACCCAACCAGTAGCATGGTGGATTTTGGCTGTGGTAATGGACGTAACCTGATTTATCTAGCTCGCGACTTTGGCCTGCACGGTATTGGGTATGACATCAGCGACACAGCCGTCAAACAAGCCCGAACATTGGCCGAAGGTCTCCAACTAACCTTTGCAGCTAGATCAATGGCTGGTACCTTCCCTGACTTACCAGACGAGTCTCAAACGCTAGCCCTCGATATGATGGCGTCGCATTTTCTTAATCCATCCGAACGAAAAGTACTCCGAGATGAAATTTTCCGAGTCCTCAAACCAGGTGGTTGGCTATTTATGAAGACGTTTCTGCGTGACGGAGACCTCCATACCAAACGTTTATTGAGTGAACACGGCACCGATGAAGACGGAACGTATATCCACCCGGTAATTGGAGAACGAGAACATACCTATTGGGAAGCTGACTTAGTGGAATTTCTCGAAGAGAAATTCCAGCTGCACAAGGTTTACCGTTCCCACAAGCACATCAGCAGAGGCAAAGCCAACAAACGCCGTACCATTTCTATTTACGCACAAAAACCGGAATTCTAACTACTCGCAGAGCATGGAGTACTGGCCCCACTCATCTCACTCGCACATTCTTTCTCTGTATCTAGGATTTGGCTCTACTCAGCAACTAATTCAAACGAGAGGGCAACCATATCATCAATCACGTTGTCAGCTAGGTTATCAAAGAAACTCCCTGAACCAGAAGTAATGCCCCATTTTGTTCGATCAAACTCAGTCTCCGCTCGCACCACCACCTGGCCAGTTGTGGTCTGGAAAATCTCAGCTGGGAAAGATAGCTCTCCCGTCTCCCCTTTCATAGTCAGGAGACCGGTGATGTCGTAGACAAACGTTTCGGCACTATCCGCTCGACGGTCGACGTTAGTAATAGCAAATGTGGCGGCTGGATACGTCGCCACATCAAACCAGCGTTCACCTTGTAAGTGCGATTCAAGCGTTGATTCACTACCAGGCTTGGCTGGCGTATCGCTAACCGACAATGTTTGCATATCGATAGTAAACTCACCAGTCGCTGCTCCGTCCAAGACGGTAATAGTGCCCGACTCAAGCGCGAGTGAACCACTATTTATATAACCCTCAACTAATGGTTTTTTTCCTGCCCACCGTACAGTACTTGCGTCTACCGCAACCGTATAGACGCCTGGGGCCACTTCACTTCGCTCTTGTGCGTCAGCCGATTCAGATATCGTATCAGCACTACCAGCGTCGATCGCCTCCTCAGTCACTACTATTTGACTATCATCTGCCATCTGATCTTGAGTAGCGTAGTACCCAACCAAACCTAATACCGCAATTACCCCCATCCCAATTACATAATTCATATACTTGTTTTTACTCCTATCATTTTCTCAGTATACAACCTTTTAGTACAATCCAAAAAATACAATAAAATACTTGCCAAATATCAACAACCCAACTACTGCTGAAACACTGGCTGCAATCAGCACCGCTCCAGCTGCTACATCTTTGGTATCTTTAGCGTACGGATGATATTCAGGCGACGTAAGATTAATATCAATTTCAATTGCTGTATTGATGGCTTCAGCTACTAGCACTAAGCCAGCCACTAACACCAGCAGTGCCCACTCCAATGTGGTGATACTAAAATACCAACCAAACCCAATCACTACCACTAGAATCAGTAGATGTATCCAAGCATTATGTGTCGTTTTGATAAAAACCCACACTCCACGTCCTGCATGCGTAAAACTTTTTGCACGCTTAATTAACGAAAATTCTTCTGGGGTATCTAACCGTTCTTCCATATACCTAGTATACCAGCAGCAAACTATTAGTGCGTAGCAATGGCTTTGATATTCCCAAATGCCGAAACCCAGCAGTCTCGCACGTGCCAACCAGTTGCTGAAAGCAATTGAATGAGTTCGGACTGACGATAGAGACAAATCGGCTCACAAATACCATGCGTAGCCTGTACAGCAGGGGCCGGTTTAGTAAAGCGCGACTCGATTGGCAAATCCAACTCCTCATACCCCACCGCCACACTTGTCTCAAGACCGGTGACTGCAATAAAGATTGTGTCAGTCGTAATGCTATGTAAATACTGCAGTAGCTGTTGTGCCGCTGGATACGACAAGTAATGTAATGCCCGTTGGCACACAACATCATCGAACTGGTGATTACCAATCAAGTTGGGAAGATGTTCCAGCGTACCGGTAATAAATTCTAATGATTCGTAAGGCAACGCATGCTCTTCCCGTAACGAAGCGAACAATGCAGCATAGTCACCGCGGTCTACTGCAGTAACCCGAGCTCCAACGAGTGCCAGCCGCAATGATTGCCCGCCCGCACCACACCCCAAATCCAACACCCGAGGACGCGGTTTGGCTTGTATGTGCGCTAAACACTTTTTGTCTAAGTCATCTGCCCGTCTGACTGCAACATCAACGCCGTATCTAGTTCTAGTATGCATTGAAGCACAATATCATAAACGTCCTTTAGGTATTAACAAAAAAACATCCTGCAGGATGTTTTTTTGTTTCTTTAGGCTTTTTTTTGGTCAGACGTGCCAGGTTTTGACACATCTTTAGTATGAGTATCTGCGGGAGTTGTAGCTTTCTTCTCTTCTTTACTAGGCTCTGACATATGAATGTATTTAGCTACTAAACCGCGGCTTAACCATTATACGCTTACTCGTTAAGAATAGATACCACAAGACTCGCGAATGCACTGATGATTAGCCTTTACTTTTTTTAAAGCAATCAAGACATTTCAAGTTCGACGTGTCGCGCGGCTGAAATGGGAGTTGCGTAATCGCTGCTCCACAACCAGCACACGCCCAATCCCCCGTAAACATCTTACGCTCGCCGGGAGCCGTTGGTACAGCGCCATCTAAATCATCCGGTGGTGGCGGGGCCGGTTCATTGGCTATTCCATACTCATCTGGGTCGGGAGGTGGGACATCATTCCGATCATCAAAATCTGTTGCGGTCTGTGGTTCGGGAGCCGGAGTAGGGCTGCCACTGCCACCATTTTTAGTTTTAAAGTAACACTCACGACACGTTAGTCCCGTGTTACTCCGCGGCTGAAACGGGAGTTCGGTAATCGCTCCGCCACAGGTACTACATGTCCAATTTCCTTGATGCATACGCTATATATGTACTGGTATCTACGCTATTAGTCTAATGTAACAGCAGTATACACCATAGACACCATCCAGGTGCACTCCCACGCCAAGGCCGTGCGAAGGCCGGTCCTTCGCAACAAAAGGCCGGTCCTTCGCAACAATACTTAATATTGCTGACAATAAGTGGGAGTGCGGTCAGTGTTTAAATAAAGACCTCTATATCAGCGGCTGCACGAAGTGATGCAATATGTTGAGCAATCAGCGGTTGTTGCTTTCTCTGCATAACAAACCGTTCAACGTCACCGCGCACTTGCTCCAATGGTGGCAATTCTTGTTGTACCGCCAACTCTCCATAGACCTGACTGATTTCCTCTTCAGTTACAGTCAGTGAATTGAGCGCGAGTTCTTGTTCTAAATACGGTTCGACACTAAGATCTGCTGACAAACTCGTACGCAACTCTGATTCAGTCAATCCCTCACTCGCGAGCGCTTGTTCGTACATGGCATCGTCTGTAAATTGACCTTTAATCACATTAATTTGAGTGTCAATTTCTGCTTCTGAGACCACAACACCAGCGCTGCTGGCAGCTTGTTGTAATAATTTCTGAGAAATCAACGAATCAAGAATCTGGTTTTGTACCGCAGCCAAAGTCTCTACATCGAGCGCTGCCGGATCTACTCCTTGTTCCGACAACAGTTGTGATTGCTGAGCAGTAAAATCTGCTTGCGATATCGCTACCCCATTTACGGTTGCTACTGGATCAGCTGTGACAACCATGGCGTCCTCTGCTCCAGGCAGAGTAAGATCTGCAGTATTACTATCAGTTATTAGAGGCTGATCTGGTATTGCATCCCCATTCAATAGAAACCAGCCCAACCCGAGGCCTCCAAATAGTATTACTGCCACGATTACATACTGTTTCATAGAATTAAAGCGAAAAAATTAATAAGTGACAGCAACCTAACTACTGACTATATACGGTCACCCTAACAAACTGACATCGGTACGCAACCTCCTCTGTACACATCCAACGTGCCTCAATGTAATTACTTACCTGTAAAGACTGGCTTTGTACTGGTTGCCCGACGTAGGTGAAGGTACAGTGTAATTAAAAACAAGAATAAGACACCCGACAGAAATGGGAACGTCACAAACCCAAAGACTTCCATTACCTTCTTGGAACAATCAGCACTCCCATCTGCCAAACATGGCAATATCCCTGACTCATACAACTCTTGTGGTAATGACTGATAGATATAGTGGTAGACCGCTGTCACCAAACCAAAGACTGATAAGGTTAGGCCGTACAACGGGAAATGAGTGGCATCTCTATACCGAAAGGCAACGAGCGCAAGCAAGATTTGTGGGTACAAGGCAACCCGCTGCAACCAGCAGAGTGAACACGGCACAAAGCCAAACACCTCAGAATAGAGTAGAGTCGTCGCTACCCCGCCAGCAGTTGTCAGAATGATAATGGGCCAGATATACGGCGCAAACCACTGCAAATACAGCTTTTGTTTGTTGTACAAGTAATCAAACAAAAGGACAATGGTCACGCCAAGGACCAAAAGCCCAGCCACCGCATACCAAAAGTTAATCGTTTGAATGTAATAAATTAGCCAAAACATCATATATCTAGAAGTATAGCATTAAGCATCCAGCAGCAAGAGTCTAGCAACTCTCCTACCACCAAAACTATACATCACTCTCAAAGATGAGCTCAAGAGCGCCGACACACACAAAGCATCTGTGTAGATGGAAAGAGACTATACCTTTACGGCATAGTCTCCAGTTCAAAGCCAAGTACCCCGAGTGATTCTCTTTCTTCTGGGTAGATTGTACGCAACCCCCTCAAAATCTCTGATTTATTCCACCCGGGCATCACCTTGGCAGTCACTTCTCCTGCCAGCAAGGATTCGAACGAATGATATTGACGGATGGCACTGACTCGACGTCGATGCACCTCGCCGTCAAAATCAAACACCAGCACATCTCCGACACGGACATTTTGCATCCTTCTATCGGAGACGCGGACCTCAATCTGCTTCTGGCCACTCCGCATGGCAGCCAGAATGACCCGTTTAGACCTAAGCCTGTGTTCAACCATATTCGGCCTCTTTTGCAATTCTCTGATCTAAAACACTATATTAAATTTATCCTTGCCGAAGAGACAACCGAGGAACAGCGTTCGATATTAGTTAACCTTGACACCCAAATTTATTTAGATAATAAACTAATTTCAATCAAATCTTAGAATCATCTTATTCGGTACGGTTGGTCTGGTCTCTCCAACCACCGTTGTCGTCCATCCATTTTATCGAGACTTTATACCAGAAAGCAGCAAGTAAAAGTAATACTCCTGGGAGATATTTGTCACTGATCATTAGACCAGCCACTAACGATACGAATGCAGTGGCAGCACAAAGGTACATATATACTTTTGCCGTTTTTCTAGTAGGAACTGCAAACAATCCAATTTTTACGTATAGTGGTTTTTCCATATAGTTTGAATAGTAACGTTTAATGCTTGTAAAAAGTACATATCCATAGAATGCCATAATTAATACTTTGAAAAGTATTAGAAACTGAAATACACCCCCGTCAATACCAACTTCAACTAACCATGTATACCAAGTGAACAATATCCAAGTAGCTGTGATCAAAGAATAAAAGCCAGTTGCTATGATAGCCACTTTGTTTGCATCGACTTGTTGGTAACGTTTCTCAGCGTAGACAGCAACTTTCATCACTGTCCAAGTAATAACGAAATAAGTTACTAGTACTCCGAACAGACCTACACTAAGCGGTCTATCAATATATTCAATAGCAACATAGCCGACCTGCTCCCAAAAGTAGCCGGTCAATACCGGAGCAATCAGACCTCCGAAAAGATAGAATACGGTGGCAATATACCAGACACTCTTTTGTTGAAGTTCATCTACATTCAGTTTCACATTTCAATATTACCACCAATATTTTGCTGTCAATTCAAGCACGTATCCTAACCTTTTGTTAACTACTCAAATTCACAGACTGACTGGTCGAAGTTCCAACGTCCGCCCTGGTCTAGGCATGAGTCGATTTCTAATTGACTATGCAACCAAATGTACAGAAACACGAGAGACAATAATACAACAGAAACGATAATGATTGTTTTGTATTTCATTCATTTTTAATCACACTGTTATGTAACAAGAGTCCCGGCAACTTATTTGGCTTAAGCCAAATCGACATGAGTTTACCTCTATCTAAAACAGCAAGACAGTTATCAATAAATTCCACCGCTTCTAATCTCGTTGTGTTTTTCTGATCCCCTATACAGACCCATCCGCTATCTGCATTTACATGTACTGGATAATCTGTATCTGAGACCCCATAAGCAAAACCATGCTTATGTTCACCAACTACCAACAGTGCACCTTTGGATGATTTTGGTACTTTGAAGTCAGAAATACTTACATTAGCTAATCCACAAAAACCCCAAATTTGTACTATCTTTTGTTCAACAACAGACAAGTTAAGTTTATTGACTATGACATCAAAATCTACAGGCACAGTTATTGGCTCCATGTCAAATGAATGTTCTTCGGAATTATAGCTTAATATGCGATGTTCTATTTCTCCACTGTAATCAGCTGTAAATTTCATTTTAATTATCTTTTTTAGCGTCACTTAGATTTGAGGGGAAATGGGGTCAGCCACCATTTCCATTGCCGGTCAGGGACTCGAACCAAGATGGCTGGTACCAGAAATCCCTATTTCCTGTTTTCCATTTTAAGCTGCCGGACTTGGACTCGAACCAAGATGGCTGGTACCAGAAACCAGAATCCTACCATTAGATGATCCGGCAGCTTAAAAAACAAAACAACGGAAATTCCTCCGGAACGGATGAATGGTAAAATTAATTACAATTCATTCCTGTACCATTAGACGAACCGGCAAAAATATCTTCGTCGCAACATAGTGCCACAACGGGCAAAGGAATCAAGTAGCGAGATGCGCATCATCATCAAATGACACGAGCTCCCACGCACAGGTATCAGGTCGGTCTGACGGCTCAAACCGCACGTGGGTCACACTACTATTATTTAAAGTTTTGATTCTAAAAAACACCAGCCCAGCGCGCCACCACGAGAGTGGTGCTTGATTACAAACGTGCTGCACGAAAAAGCTAATAAACACTGAATGAGAGAACACGACCACGCGCGCGTCAGCTGGAAAGGCTTCGAGTTCGGCTTTGGCTCTCCCGATACGCTCTATCAAAGCCAGATACGATTCACCGCGAGCTTGATCACAGTAGTTTTCACGAGCCCGAAACCATGCCCACATATACCGAATGGACCGTAGACCAAAATGTGGATATCCATAGAGTGAAGCAGGTCGCTCTAACTCAGTAAAGTTACTGCTGGTGCTCGGAATCAGATCAAGTGCGGTTGCAGCAACTTCAGCGGTCTCAATCGCTCGTACAAATGTACTCGTGACCAGGTGTGTTGGTTGCCACGCCGCTATCTTCTGGGCGACTGCTGCAGCTTGCGCTTCGCCAGTAGCGTTCAAGGGTGTGGTATTGGGCTGGTGGCGATGGCCACGATTCCCTGCTGTTTCCCCGTGTCGGACTAAGAGTATTTCCATATTTACTGCAAACCGTCAATCAGCGCCAACTCAAGCGGTAGGTGGGCGATGGTGGCGCGTGGGGTTTGCTGAGCCGCCTCAAGTAGACGCAAGAGCAAATGCGAGTTAATAGGAGAGGTTTTGTTGTCGGCACACTTTGTTAGCAGCGTTTGCATATCAGTGCGGTACGGAGCCAACAGTTCGGCTGACTTGCTTGGCAGGTTACGCAACAAAATAATAGTTCGTACGTGTTCGAGCAACAGCTTCATAAATAACTTCATGTCAGTGTTATTTTCGACGATGTGACCAATAGCTGACAATGCAGCGGGGATATCTTTGTGTTCAAGTGCTGTGATGATGTCCGCTAGGAGCTGCTGCTTCGGCGCGCCGATGATAGCCGCCACCTCATCAACGTCCCCGATTTTGTCTCCGGAAGCCAAGATGACTTTTTGCGTTACCCCAAGTGCATCACGAAATGACCCATCAGCGGCAATGGCGATAAGCTCGGCAGCAGCCGGATTGAGGATTACTCCTTCGGCTTTGGCAACGTCGGTGACGGTTTCGGCCAAGACCTGACGAGACGGACTATGCATCCGGAATACTTGGCAGCGCGAGAGAATCGTATCGAGGAGCTTTTCTTCTTCAGTGGTCGCCAAAATAAAGATGACATGAGCCGGAGGTTCTTCAAGCGTCTTTAAGAGCGCATTAAAGGCTTCTTTGGTCAACATGTGCACCTCATCGATGATATAGACCTTGTACTTGGACTGGTACGGGACCGTGTGTACCGCTTCTTTTAACTCGCGAATATCATCGATACCACGGTTCGAGGCCGCGTCGATCTCGTAGAGATCGACGTCAGCCGTCTCCAGCGCTTTGGCAAAAATCCGCGCCAACGTTGTCTTCCCCGTCCCCCTCGTGCCAGAAAATAAAATGGCGTGCGGGATAGACTGTTTTTTAATTGCCCCTTCGAGCACCGTCACAATATGTGCCTGGTCTCTCACATCAGCAAACGTTTGAGGGCGGTATTTGCGATACAACGCGGTATGTTCTGTCATAGTAGTGGCTAGTATACCAGAAAGTAAAGCAGCAGCGGGCGCTTGCGCCCGCTGCTGCTTTACTTAAATTTAAGCACTTTTTGTTGCTTTGGTAGCAGCTTTTTTAGATGTTCCCTTGGCAGCTGTTTTGGTTGCTTTTTTCGGGGCTGTTTTAGTTACCTTTTTGGGAGCAGGTTTAGTTGCGTTTGCGGCCGCTTTTTTGATGGCTTTCACCGGTGCGCTTTTTTCAATTTGGCTCCAATGGTCTTTCATTTCGTCACGAAACTCCTTCAAATCTTTCTTTGATGCATTCTTAAATGATACATAGGTTCCGGCCACTGTATCTACCAGCGTTTCGTACTCTTCGCGAGTCATTTCCGCGGTATCTTCGAGTGCTTCAAGTACTTCTGCTTTGGCTTTTAGTGCCCAACTTTTGACAGCCTTGCGATTCTTGGCGGCATTTTTGCTGCCGTAGAGGAAGTACGCCCCGGCCGCTGTTACTGCTGCAGCCGTAAGGCCCACACCCAAACCAACTTTTTGTGAGGTCGACAGATTTTCTGATTTTTTATTTTTTGCCATATATACTATTCTAAGACCCTACCCTGATTCGTCCAACAATTTACCGTACGGATAACAAATTGGGACACATTATTTATATAGTCGCTATACTCCCTAACTCATGCATCGTCTGATTTAGCTTTACTACGTCGTTTACTGGTACTCTTGGTACTGACAAAGAACCCGATCAACTGCGAGAGCAAGCTGCCTTCCAAAACAAACGTGCGTAGATCACTGATGTCTTCGGCAATGACCTCACTCCCCGCTTCAACACGTTCAATGATGCGACGGAGTGAGCGAACAATTTTAATCACTTGGTACAGCAGCACGCAGCCGAGTATCGTCAGTACCCCGACCGCTATACTCGTAATCAAGAAAAAAATATTTGCCTGTAGCACCTCGCTCATACACCTAGTGTAGCAACGTTTTGGCTATCGTGGTTTTGTTTTGCTAAAAAATCGTGGACAACTGCCTCAATTGCTTCGGGACTATCTTGTTCCATGAGTTGTGCCCGGAGCTCGGCTGCCCCAGGAAAGCCGTTGACGTACGCTTTGTAGTGCTTTTTCATAACAGCGAAATTTTTGAACGGCAATAATTCGGCAAATAGTTTTGTGTGTTCAACCAACACTTGCAGCCGCTCAGGCAGGGTGATGTATTCAATTGACTCATTTGTGGTGTCGGCGGCGTAGAGCGTGTCACGATTGACGCCTTTGGTCGGCAGAGCGGTCATCCGATGTGGCAACCGGCGCTGCGGATGAAAAAACCATGGATTGCCAAACAACGCTCTCCCTACCATGGCGCCATCAGCACCACTCATCGCAATCTTGGCTTGAGCGTCTTCTGGTGAAAGTACGTCACCGTTACCAAGTATGAGCGTTTCAGAAGCGAGTTCGTTTCTGATAGCAACGGCTCTATCAACCCGCTCCCACCTGGCTGGAACCTTGGACATCTCTTGGCGGGTGCGAGCGTGGATGGTCACGACCGCCGGCGATTCTTTTAGAATCGCCGGCAACCACGTCTCCAACTCGTCTTGGTAATATCCAAGCCGGGTTTTGACGCTGACCGGCACCTCCCCGGCGCCACGCTTGGCAGCACGGATAATTGCCGCGGCGACCTCAGGCGTCTTGATCATGGCCGAGCCGCACCCCTGCTTTTCTATAGTCCGATCAGGACAACCCATATTGATATCCACCCCGTCAAATCCAAATTCAGCACAGAGCGCAGCCGCCTGTTCCATATGAGCTGGCGTACTCGAAAACAACTGCGCTACAATCGGCCGCTCAGCAGTTGTGTACAACAAATCCATGAGCAATTTCTTGCGCCCAGCCTCTGGCGCACGAGCCAAGCCGTCAGCAGACACAAACTCCGTCCACATCACATCCGGCCCACCCACCGTACCATCAGTCCGCTCATGCGCTGAGTACTTGGCGATCATTTGCCGAAATGGTGCGTCAGTCACGTCCGCCATCGGCGCAACGACCAAGAGTGGTTTCTTTAGTTGTTGCCAAAAATTCATAGCCGTGGCATTGTACTGAACCCGAGAGCAAAAAGAAAGGGAGACGGGATGAGAATCAATGTCGAGACCATGTACGAGCTGTTTGTGTGGCTCGTGCTGGCGGGATTCTTTTGCTGCTTCGTAAAGACTGCAGCAATAGAGCGTGGCTTCCAACTGCCCTTCGTCGGGGCTTTTGGACTGGCAAGTATTTTTATAGGCATTTTTGGGGCAGTATGCTGCTCCAGGAAAATGAGGCAATAACCGTCATAAAAGGAGGCGGTCGAGAAGGAAGCGCGCTCGCGCTGCTCGTCATTCACTTTTGTGGCGGCCTTCTTGTTTCTGGCTGCCGAGCAGGGTTTGCTAACTATCAGCTGTAGTAGTGGCGGTACTGCTCGCCACCTCGCTCTCCCACTCCTCATTGACAAACACCTTATTCCCAAAGCGCAAATCTATATATTTAAAATTTCCGGGCTCGAGGTGGATGAATTGTTCTGAAGTGAGAATGGTAACCAAGTTTTCATAGGTATCAGAAAATGGCGTGGCCGTATCAATCTTTAGTTCTCCGCCGCGGGCTAGCAACAAGGTAATGTCCGCCTCTTCCCCTTCCACTACATGGGTCACATAGATATCTTGATTTGCTTCTACGGTGTCAATAAAATCAGTCAGTTCAGCCAACCGCGGCGCGATCCAAACGATTGATTCTCGTTTCGGAGCTTCCGCCCCAACAAACCGTACAAAGGCATTGCCAGCCAAGTTTGGTGCCGCCGTAAAGCCGTACCCATTCCGGTCGACAAACATACAGTCCGCCGTATCGACTGTCTCACACCATAGAGCAAACGGTTCGTGTTCTTCAAACACCACCGCCAGCGTCTGACGGTCGATTTTCTCTACCTGTACCTGCTTGATGCGCTCAATTCGACCCACCACCTCAGTAATTTGTTGCTCTGGATAGAGGTACGTGAACCGTCGCGGAATCAATTTAAAATATGAGTCATTCAAAATCACTGCCACCCGTTCTAGCACGTCGGCTTCGGGAACAGTCTTTGCGCCGATTACTTGCACGTCAGAAATTTGCAACGATTGAATTCTAGTGCCATACCAAACCGCGGTTACTATCACCCCCACCAGACATACCAATCCTAATCCAATCAGGACTTGTTGCCACAAGGGATGAGGTGTCTTGGTGGCCGAGTTTCTGACGCCACCAAATTGGCGGGGCTGCCGCTTTGGTTTTACTGGTTCTGCTGACATGCCGGTATGGTAGCACAATCAACAGTGAGTATGCTTGATCGAAACGATACTTACCCAATCACGGCCGTACCCATAAATGGTTGCAATGGTTCAGGAATTCGTATCGTTCCATCAGCTTGCTGGAAGTTTTCTACCAAAGAAACAAGAATCCGCGGTGTTGGAATCGCCGTACAGTTGAGCGAGTGTGCGTAGCGGAGTTTCCCTTCCGTATCTTTATACCGGATATTGAAACGTCGAGTTTGGAAGTCATGGAAATATGAGGCTGAGC
Source organism: uncultured Candidatus Saccharibacteria bacterium (assembly GCA_964352875.1). Taxonomy (GTDB): domain Bacteria; phylum Patescibacteriota; class Minisyncoccia; order Phycocordibacterales; family UBA918; genus OLB19. The sequence continues at coordinate 6,182 of CAYGTP010000015.1, read as the reverse complement.
TGATTTCGCGGTAGGTCTGTTCGCCCGGCACCCAGAGTTCGATATCGTATTTCTTGACTTGCCCTTGCCCAATGTCACCACCACAGTTGAGCACGGTGTGATACGGGATGTTGAGTGATTCGATAAATTCTTCCGTATTGCGATTGATTTCTTCGTGCCACTTAACACTTTCTGCGTGCGACGCCTCACAGAGCACAACTTGCTCGACTTTGTAAAATTCATGTACCCGGATCAAACCTTTCGTATCCTTGCCATGACTCCCTGCTTCACGGCGATAACATGGCGAAAACGCCAGATGTTTGATCGGGAATTCACTCTGATCAAGGACTTCGTCACTGTAGTACCCCATCGCAGACACTTCGCTGGTCCCAATCAAATAATCGTCGTCTTGCGTGTGATACACGTCTTCAGCGTCATTCGGGAGATGGCCGGTGCCGTAGAGATTTGATTTGCGAACGATGGTAGGTGGCAACATCGGACTAAAACCTTTTTGCAAGAAAAATTGCTGTGCGTAGTTCCAAACCGCCCATGACAAACGAGCCCCGTCACCAATCAAGTAATACCCCCGAAAGCCATGCACCTTGGTCCCTCGTTCAAAATCCGCCATCTTGAGCTTGGTCATCAGCTCAATATGATCCTTGGGTGTAAAGTCAAATTTCGGTTTGTCCCCCCATACTTTAATTTCTTCGTTATCAGCATCACTCGCACCGTCAGGGACTGACATATCAGGCACGTTGGGGACCTGCAACATCAGCGCCCGCCACTCTTCGAGTACTGGTTTTAGTTTTTCCTCGTCCGCTTGGATCTCGGCTTTCAGGTCCTGCATTTCGGTAATGAGCTGCTGTTTGATAGCCGGCTCTTCGGCAGCTACGATATCGAGCGATACGCGGTTTTGTTCAGCCTTTTTGGTTTCTACTACCTGCATGAGTTCGCGCCGCTGATCATCCACCGTGATCAACTGATCCAAGTCAACAACCATGTGCTTTTTCTTGGCAGCGGCTTTGACAATATCGAGATTTTCTCGGATAAACTTTATATCTAACATAGTGGGAAAATGATAGCACGAAAACCTATTTCCGGTAGCCAAAAGGAAAACCGCACTGACCTACGGCTCCTCCGAAATTCTCCCGATTCGGTAACGCCGGTCAGGGCGGTTGAATTCTTCTGTAAGAAAGAACTTGTGAGCCTGGGTACATCCTCTTGAGGACTTCGCAAATTTTCCGATGAGGGCAAAGTCCAGCGTACGTGCTGAAAGACTTTGCAATCTCCCCGGTCTGCGGATACCAGGGTGTAATTTCGTACTCGAAGAGAGCCATGGCCTTCCTCCATTATATTCTGGCTGCTGAACAACCATACCAAAAATTCATAAAATGCCAATGCTACAATCAGAGTAATGGATTGGCCGATTGCAACGCTCTCGGCTGGGGAATTTCCTCCGCTGCTGCGGGAAATTCCCCAGCCGCCGACCCAACTCAACTTCCGTGGGCAGCTGCCCCACCCTGACTTACCGCTGTTGGCGGTGGTTGGCTCGCGCAAATACACCAGCTACGGCAAAGACGCAATCAAACATCTCATTGGTGGACTAGCAGGCTATCAACTGGGAATTGTTTCCGGCCTCGCGCTCGGCATCGACTCACTCGCTCACCAAGCAGCCCTCGACAATGGGTTGTACACCCTAGCGATTCCTGGTGGCGGACTGGCAGACAGCGCTCTCTATCCAGCCACGCACAAACCACTCGCCTACCGCATTTTGGAAGCCGGTGGTGGTTTACTTTCTGAATACGAACCAGAACAACGAGCAGCCGAATGGACCTTTCCCCAACGAAACCGCCTCGTTGCTGGCATCACCAAGGCCACGCTCTTAGTCGAAGCAGCAGAGCAGTCAGGAACACTTATTACCGCGCGAATGGCCACTGATTATAATCGTGATTTACTCGTTGTCCCCGGTAGTATCTTTGCTAAAAACTCCAAAGGAATTCACCAATTTCTCAAACTAGGCGCAACACCGGTGACTGAACCAAGCGATATCTTAGAAGCGCTCGGGATTCCTGGGGCGACAAAGGCGGGCGAGGCTACGCCTCGCCCGCCTTTGTCCCCCCCTGAAGCAGCCATCCTCACTCTCCTACACGAACCCCTAACCACAGACGAAATAATCCGCCAATCAAACCTTGACGTAAGTCAGGTATCGATTCTGTTGATGCAAATGGAAATGGCTGGCTATATCACTGAAACAGGTGGTCAGTATCGAGCTATCAATTGACCTCACCCTTACTTTTACGATATTGCTGTGGACAAGAAAATTGAATTGTAGACACTTTATCCAATCAACAAGGCCAACAGTATCTGTGTAAGACAAGCAATGTTACACATCGTAAAAGTAAGGGTCGAGGTTTGACAGATACATATATAGGTAGTATTTGTATGCGAACACTATGTCTACCTTAGTCATTGTCGAGTCTCCGGCCAAAGCCAAGACGATTGAAAAATATTTAGGTAAAGGCTACAAAGTCATGTCCTCAATCGGGCACGTCCGCGACCTCCCTAAAAGTAACAAAGACGCCGTCGATATTGACGGTGGATTTGTGCCGCGTTATATCGTCTCTCCCGGGAAAGAGAAGGTCATCAAAGACCTTCAGGCAGCCGCCAAAAAAGCTGACGAGATACTGCTGGCATCCGACCCCGATCGTGAAGGTGAAGCCATCGCCTGGCACGTCTCCGAACTCCTTAAAACAGCCAATAAAAATCAACGCCGCATTGTCTTTCACGAAATCACCGAGCCGGCTATTAAAGAGGCCATCAAACACCCGCGGGCAATCAACACTGATCTAAAAGAAGCTCAAGAAGCTCGCCGTGTCCTCGACCGTCTGGTTGGGTATGATCTTTCAGGTCTGATTTGGAAAAAAGTCAGGTACGGCCTTTCAGCTGGTCGCGTCCAGTCGCCAGCGCTCCGTATTATCATGGAACGAGAACGAGAAATCCGTGCCTTCAACCCGGAAGAATTTTTTGTTCTCACCGCCCAGACTGAAGCGAAAAAACTCAAAATCCCTTTTCTCTGTACTGAAGAACCCCGAGCATCCGCTGAAGCCGAGCGCATTAAAAAAGTTGGCGAGAACAATGCTTGGACAGTAAAAGCCATCAAAGAAACTGAAGCTAAACGCTCACCCCGTCCACCCTTTACTACCTCAACCATGCAGCAGGCGGCGTCTACACGACTAGGGTTTGCGCCATCGCGCACCATGGGAGCTGCCCAAAAACTCTACGAGGCTGGACACATTACCTACATGCGTACTGACAGTACCACCATGAGTGAGACTGCTAGTAAGCAAATCATCGCGTTGGTTCACAAAGACTACGGCAAAGAATACGTAGCTCCCAAGCAATTTAAGACCAAAAGCAAATCTGCCCAAGAAGCCCACGAAGCGGTTCGACCAACCAACTTTGCCAAACGTTCCGTTGGTTTAACGAACGACCAAAAGGCGCTGTACGAGCTGATTTGGAAACGAGCAGTTGCGTCACAGATGGCTGACGCCAAAATGAAACGGACCAAAATTCTCGCCAATATCGCAATCGATACTGAACCAATCCCTGACTTTGCAGTCAATGGTTCGCGCGTTATTTTTGACGGCTGGTTGGCAGCCGACCCAGCTGCTCGCGGAGAGGACGTCGAAGTACCAAAGCTTGCTATTGGGGATGATCTGACGCTCAAGACAATTGACATTGAACGCAAAGAAACCCAGCCCCCTAACCGCTACTCAGAAGCCGGTTTGATTAAAGAACTTGAAAAGCGTGGTATTGGCCGCCCATCAACCTACGCCAGCATCATGAAAACCATTATCGACCGAGGCTATGTCGAAAAGGATGGTCGCACCCTGATGCCAACTGACACTGGGGATGTTGTATCGACATTTTTGGAAGAGCACTTTGCTGACTATATTTCAGACACGTTCACTAGCGAGATGGAAGATGAGCTAGATGAAATAGCAACGGGCGATCGCCAATACGCGAAAACACTTAAAGATTTCTACACACCATTTAGTAAAGCGGTGGCAGCCAAAGAAGACATCGATAAAATCACTACGCTTGGTGCTGGACCAAAAGGATTTCCGTGCCCCCTCTGCAAAGCCGATATGGTTATCAAGTTGGGCAAGTCTGGCAAATTTTTATCGTGTGGACGGTATCCTGACTGTGATGGAGCGCGACTTATCGACGGCAGTGAAGTCACCCCAGACGCACCCATCGGTACCCACCCCGAAACCGGACTTCCTGTCTATGTCCTCACTGGCAAATACGGACCGTATGTGCAAATGGGTGACAGTCCCAAAAAAGGCGACAAAAAAGCTCCCAAGCCACGTCGGTCACCGCTCCCTGACGGCATCGAAATGGAAAAGATAACCCTCGACGAAGCGGTCAGATACTTACTCTTGCCGCGCGAGCTTGGGGTGCATCCAAACACTGGCGAACCAATCGTGGCGAGTGCTGGGCAGTTTGGTCCATACATCGTACACGCTGGCGATTATCGATCACTCAAAGGAACCGACACCCCGTATGATATTAGTTACGACCGAGCGATGGAATTATTGGCCGAACCAAAGCAAATGCGCAAAGGTGAAACGTTGGTAAAAGAACTTGGCATACATCCAAAGACACGCAAGTTGGTTAACGTCTACGAATCCAAGTCTGGTAAATATTTACGTAAAGGATTCAAGCGCATCTCCCTGCCAGACGATGTTGATATGAAGAAGTTTACGATTGAAGACGCAGTGGCGCTGCTGAAGTAGTGCAGGTGTTCGGTAAAGCGCCGCGGAGAACAAAGTTCTCCGCGGCGCTTTACCTTGCCAATCTATCACTTCCCTCCTAGAATGAGACAATGTATACGGCTGAACAAATTATTGCCCAATTGGCCAACCCAAGCGACGCTGACAAAGCGTTAATCAAAAAGGCGTATGATTATGCGAAAGACGCTCACGAAGGGGCGACCAGGTACTCGGGCGAACCGTATTTTACCCACGTTGCACACATTGGCTATAAACTGGCTGAAATGGGACTCGGTCCCCGCACTATTTCAGCTGGCTTATTGCATGACACCATCGAAGATACCGTGGTAACGTCTGAAGACGTCAGACAAGAATTCGGTGACGAAATTCTTTTTTTGGTTGAAGGCGTGACCAAATTGAGTTCGGTGCGATACTACGGTACTGACCGTCACAACGAAAGTCTCCGTAAACTCTTTGTGGCTACTAGCCAAGATATTCGTGTCTTGATTATCAAGCTAGTCGACCGGCTCCACAACATGCAGACACTGCAGTTCGTCCCCGCAGAAAAACAGTTCCGCATCGCCAGAGAGACGCTCGAAATCTACGTACCAGTGGCGCACCGGCTGGGAATTGGTTTGATTCGAAAAGAACTCGAAGACCTGGCGTTTCCCTATGTCTATCCAAATGAATTTAAACGGGTCACGAGCCTCCTTGAGTCCCGCACTGGAAAGTCCAATCAAATCCTAGAACGAGAACGAAAAATATTGCAGAAGCGTTTGGTAGATTCTGGACACCAACGGTTTCACTCTGCATACCGGGTCAAAGGACTCTATAGTCTCTTTCAAAAACTAAAGCGTAAAGACTGGGATATTGATAGTGTCTACGACTTGCTCGCTATGCGAGTAGTGGTAGATACAGTAGAGGAATGCTACCAAGCGCTCGGTATCATTCATGACATTTGGCGACCGCTCCCGAAACGCGTCAAAGACTATATTGCGTTCCCTAAACCAAACGGTTACCAATCAATCCACACCACCGTTACGACCGGAAACGGAGTGATCTTAGAGATCCAAATCAGGACGCGCAAAATGCACCATGAAGCTGAATACGGAATCGCCTCGCACATGATGTACAAACAACCTGATGGCAATGATACAACTAACGTCCAGCAATCTTGGTTTGCGCGATTGGTACCATCATTGTTTCAGCCTTTCTCATGGCGCAAACACCACACCGACGGACTTGAAAAGTCAATTGACGCTCCCCACTATGAAAAAATCCCACGCTGGATTAATGAAATTGGCGAAAATTACCAAGGCGAAATGGCGACTGGACAGGAATTTATGAACGACGTTCGATCAGATTTCTTTTCCAACCGAATCTTTGTCTTTACTCCCAACGGTGACGTGGTCGAGCTTCCGGTTGGCG
>CAYGTP010000014.1:11928-29783 GCA_964352875.1 uncultured Candidatus Saccharibacteria bacterium | reverse complement strand
CAAAAAGAAAAGCCTCAAAGCGTAGCTTTGAGGCTTTTCTTTTTGCTGCTGCGGGAGGCGGAGCGTTGTGAGTAGCCCCATTCCTAGGGCGACGAACCGCGAGCCAGGGTCGTGAGCACTTACTAGATTTCAAGCATAGCGAAGAAATATAGTTAGTGACTCCTGACCGCATGCGGGAGTAGTCCTGTGACCGCAATGGAAGATACCCAACGTTTGCTAGGTATTTTCTTTTACCCCAAATACAGTTTCAGAACTTTTACTTGCATTTATGCTCAGCGTTGTGCATAATGTAAATATCACGAGAAAAGGGGGACCGAACGGCTAACTACCTAAGGCCCCTTTTTCATTTTCCTATCTTCTTGCGAGTGTTTGGTTCAGACAAATCAGCTCGATACCATTCTCCAATACTGTTATATAAAGAAGATGCATAGCGCTGTTTTGGAAACAAAACCTTTTCTAACTTTTCTTCTGCAATAAGGAAATCGACCAACTTTTTATAATCACCGTCACCTGAAACTAAAACAATTTTATCAAACTGTTCTCTCCTATACATCCGCTCCATTACCGAGAAGATAATATCAGCATCTACATTTCCCTTCTTTGTACCCTTCATCGCAGAGTTATGTTCACGAAAGACAAGGATAAAACCTGCTTCTTGGATTTCTTCATATAACTTTTCATACACAGTCCCATCTTGTACATGTCCAAGATAATAATAAGCTTTTGTAACGTCATACTTCTTCTGGAGATATACACGAAATCGCGCCAAATCAATTACCCATTTTGGGTCACGAGTCGTTGTACCAAGGTGAAGATTTTGACCATCAATATATGCGATGTTGCTCAAAGTATCAGACATGCGAGTTATGATACCAAACTTTGCATAGCTTCAATACTTGATTTGATATATTCCCTTTCCTTGTAAAGTTCTGAAAGCCAGGTTTCTTGCCCGCCTGTAGAAAATACCTAGCAATAGCTAGTTTAGCCTACATGTCATTTCAGAACTGGTATACTTTTGTGATGGAGGAAATACCAAGTAGGTTGGAACAAATAAGTAGCAAAGAGAGGCTGCAAGAACTTGAGGCAACTGGGAATTTCCTTTTTCACGGTTCACCGTTTCAAGTAGCTACTTTTGAGCCAAGACAAGCATATACAGATGACGACGGTGGACAACCAACTCCTGATGGCGAACCTGCTGTTTTCGCTTCAGCAGAGATAGAAACTCCTATATACCGCTCAATATTTCACGAGAATAGTTTCGAGAGTCTTGAAGGTAGTTATGAAATTGGTTTTTCAAACAGTGACGATGGTAGCCACTATATTCACGCAAATGAAGCAGCAGTTGCAGTCTGCAAGGAAAATACGGGTTACGTTTACGTCTTCAAGCGTGACGACTTTGTATTACGAGGTAACAGTGAGTGGTTTGCAACCAAGAAAGTGCGACCAGTAGCGGTATTTTATTCGTCGTTTGATGATGTTGGTTTACCTATACAGTCATCAAGACCAAAGGCCAACCAAGAAAACCGATCAGAAAACATCTCCCACCCAAAGATAGCTTCAGAAATAAAACAGATGGTTGATGTTGACCAAACGATGCGTGAACGTTGGGAGGAAAATCCTATCATTCCAGACGAAGACTTGGATATAGACGTTCGACATACGGAGAGGATGAAAGAAATCGTGAGTGAAATTGGATGGCCGACTATCTCAAAAGTAGGAGTAGAAGGTGCAAGCAATGCCTGGCTTTTAGTTCAGCACGCTGACCACGATGTTGCTTTTCAAGAACAATGTCTAAACCTTATGAAAGAAGCCCCCGTAGGTGAGCTTGATAAAACGGACACAGCTTACCTTGAAGATAGAGTGCGTGTGAACCAGGGTCGAGGACAGTTGTATGGAACGCAGTTTACTCAAGAAAATAGTCAGCACATCCCAAGACCGATTGAAGACGAAGAAAATGTTGATGAGCGTCGTGCTGAACTTGGAATGGGGCCGTTATCGGAGCAAATTGCTCATATGTATAACAAGTATCCATTCAAGGAAGAGGACTAACTACTGGCAATTCCCAATATTGAAGTCAGTGTCTAGATATTAGATTTTATATACTCCTTCTCTCCATATATAGTTATACACCCAGAAGTATTTCCATTTCTATATTCTTTCTGTTCATTAGAAACTTGGCCAGAGCCACACTTTTAACACGCAAGATATAAAGCTTTTTTCAAATCATTTTCTTAGGGTCTGAATTGGCAATCTAAATGTGTCGCTTCGATTGCGCATGTGGTTTTCCCAGACACGTAATATGGTGTCCCGTTAGACCAGTTTCCACCAAAAGTAAAATTATCTTTAACATAGTTAATCAGTTGTGGATTGTCGTTAGTTCTGATATCCAACTTATATCCATTAGCATGACTATACGCTCCTGATGCATGCTGCCCAGCTGTACCTTCAGTAATCAACAGATTGCAGTCACACGCTTCGTCGAGTTTTACAACTTCACGAATGACGTGAGGTTGTACCCCATCTAAACCTGCCCCAGACTTCACTTCAATTCCAAAGCCAGTCAACATGCGACTCACAGTAGCTGCTGGCAAACCATCAGATCCTCTAGGAATATCCCCACAGGTCCCGACTGGCGTATTGGGATCACATACGTCAATCTGATTATCAACCAACTCATCAAAGGAAGTCTCAAATAACTCAGGCTGTGGCTGACACGTTATAGTATTCCACGGACGACCCAATATTTGCCCTTGATTTGGCAATAGACCTTTCATAATTGTGTCAACAATGAGCCACGCAGCTAATACTATAATGAAACCGATTAACGCGTTACTTAACATTTTTTTGGCTTCATCAAGTGCACCGCTATTGCCACCAGAAGTCACCAGCTTAAATCCTGCTAGTGCAATCAAAAATACTGCGAGTACTATCAAAATTCCAATCAACCAGTTGATTAGATAATTAGCCGACTCAACAATCGTACAAAAATCACAATCGGGGCCCTCACACCGTACCAACTGGGCAGCAGCGACGTCCGGTAGCAACACTACACCTACCATTAACAAAAGAGAAAATAATTGCAATAATTTCATATATTATTGGAGCAGCACGCTACCCGGACAAAAACTGAAACCCACATCAATCCCAGACATTGCTCGATTAACAAATTCATTGGTCATAACTACTACATCAGCAGCACAGAGTTCGTTGGTGGTAAATCCAACTGCTTGCAGTTGCGCTTCAGCCGCTAGTCGCGCATTAGCTAGAGGTTCTCGGTGGAGCAACACAGTCAGTACTCCTGATACTTCATCGTAATATAAACCATAGCGGCCATCTTGATTATTATCAGTCTCCCCAACCATATAGAAACCAGCGGCTAATTCAACACTGTTAGTTTCAGTCAGAGAAACGTTTGTTGCTGTAGTAATACCGATTTCATTTCGCAATACTACACTAGTTCCTGTCGATACAACTGGAAGTGATGTTGTCTCAGAGGAATCATCGATCAAAGAAAGGTTTTCCTGATCATTACCAAATAACCAAAAGGTGAATAAAATCAACATTAGTGCAATCAGACCAATAAATATTTTTATGACCATACCATTACATTACACCACATACTTGAGCTGAGGTGATCCAGGGCTGAAAACTACCACTCTCAGCGTAGAGCTGACATGCCATCTGAATATTAGACTGCGGATCCATAGTGGCTCCCATACAACGTTCATACATGGCCCGATCAGTGATCCGGCAATCCCGAAACTGACAATATCTAGTACCAGCTGAGTTCGTCACGTAAGTAAGACATTGCCCCTGGGCACTCGGTCCAGACTTAGTGAAGAAACTACTGTCACAGCCATCGATCAAACGGTTATTAGCCAAAATATTGATCTGAAATACTCCACCCGAGAAAGAATCCCCTCCCCGGCAAAGATCAGTGCCTGATCTGATAGACTGACCACCCACACTTTCCTGGTCGCACACCCTCGAAGCGGCTTGGGCGTTGGAGCCAAAACAACTTAGATTTGAAGTGGCACATGCACCGCTGTTCAGTACTCGACAAGAACCACTGCCCACTGCACCACCCCCTCCTACTCCCAATCCACTCGAGCGATCGACTAATTCGGCAACGTTCAATACCGGTTGATCAACACAGACAATTGCATTCCATGGATAAGTGACGCCGTCACTAGAGAACTGACCTTGGTCAGTCAATAGTCCACGCATTACTGCGTCAACAATCAACCAAGCACCAAATACTATTGCAAACCCAATTAGTACATTACGGAAAATACTTTTGGCTTTCGTCATTTGTTCTTGCCGACCCACTGACGTCACTAACAAGAAACCAGCATATACAAATAATAAAATTGCTAATAACGTCACAATCCCTACTATAAACAGGGCGACTTTATTAGTTAAACTAGCCACATCACAAAACCCGCACTCGGGTCCATCACATGGCACCAGTTTTTCATCTGCAGACGCTAGTGGATTAGGAGCTGACGGCAAAAAATCTGCCGGGACTATATCTGCTAATATATAGTCACAATATTGATTGTATCGCTCATCTCCGGCCCGATCACAAGCATAGGTATACACACCACCATTTGTGTCTCGTACCCACGTACCATCATCTAGAGGCTCAACGGACACAGTGCGACAATCACCTCCCAACTGATTAAGGAAGTTATCAGATCGTTCAGTATTAGCTAGGATACGTTCACATATGCGCACGCTATTAAAAGTAGGTTCGTACAGCCCAGGAATACTAATAGCAGCACTAGAAAAAAGTGGTGAGGTGACATAAACAGCCAAAACAATAAAATTCAATATTTGTCGCACGTACTGCCAGTATACTACAGCCGTATATTGAAAAAGTAGGCTGGTGTGGTAGTCTGTACCGCACGTTGCAACGCGCCTACGGCGCAGTGCAAATAAAAAACAATTATGCGTCGGTGGCAGAGTGGTCAATTGCATCAGACTGTAAATCTGACGGGTTATCCCTACGTTGGTTCAAATCCAACCCGGCGCACTAGTGAAAAAAGCGTTGTATATCAACGCTTTTTTCTATAGGCCTGACTGGAGGTTCGACAATTTCATTGCGTTTGTATTCAAATAACTGCATAGTATCAACCGACATCAACCAGATCTTTTGATCTTTCACAGAGGAGGTTCGCCAATGCGACCGAAAATATCAGACGTGTTGGCGGATCGTTACGCCAGCACTGCCATGCTCAACATCTGGAGCACAGAAGCTAAGATCATTATGGAGCGTCAGCTCTGGATCGCAGTGCTTCGTGCCCAAAAAGAACTGGGCATGAGCATCAGCCAAGAAGCGATTGAATCCTACGAGCGAGTCATCGAAAACGTCGACCTCGAGAGTATGCGGCAACGCGAGCTCAAGACACGTCACGACGTGAAGGCTCGTATCGAAGAGTTCAATGCCCTCGCTGGCTACGAGCTCGTCCACACCGGCATGACGTCCCGCGATCTCACCGAGAACGTGGAGCAGATGCAAGTGCGCCGTGCGATGGAGATCGCACATCGGAAACTTGTTGCCGTACTTGGGCGACTCGCACGACGGGCGCTCGAATACAACGACCTGCCAATGGCCGGCCGATCCCACAACGTCGCGGCTCAGATGACAACGCTCGGCAAGCGGTTCGCAACGTGGGCCGAAGAGCTCGAACAGGCGTTCACGCGTCACCATCACTGTCTCACGATGTATCCGCTTCGCGGCATCAAGGGACCAGTTGGAACGCAGCAAGACATGCTTGACTTGCTCGAGGATGTCGACAAAGTGACCGAGCTTGAACGCAAGGTCGCCGAACATCTCGGCTTTGAGCATGTCCTCACGAGCGTCGGCCAGGTCTATCCGAGGTCGCTGGACTTTGACGTGGTGTCAGCGCTCGTTCAGATTGCAGCCGCTGGGTCGAGTTTCGCAACGACGCTACGGCTTATGGCCGGGCAGGAACTGGTTACCGAAGGCTTCAAAGAAGGTCAGGTCGGTTCTTCTGCAATGCCGCACAAGATGAATGCGCGTTCGAGCGAGCGCATCTGTGGTTTCTACCATGTTCTGCGAGGCTACCTCACCATGGTCGAAGGACCGGCAGGTGGCCAGTGGAACGAGGGTGACGTCAGTTGCTCTGTGGTGCGTCGCGTGGCGTTGCAAGGTGCATTCTTCGCCATCGACGGCATGTTGGAGACATGGCTTACCGTGCTCGACGAGTTCGGTGCCTATCCGGCCATGATCAATCGTGAAATCGAGCGGTATCTGCCGTTTTTGGCAACTACCAAGTTGCTGATGGCAGCAGTGAAGACCGGAATGGGTCGCGAAAAAGCCCATGCAGTCATCAAACGGAATGCGGTGGCGGCTGCGCTCGACATGCGGCAGAACGGTACGGCGAATTCTTTCCTAGGACTCCTTGCGGACGATCAGGAGTGGCCGCTGGATCCGGAAACGACCCGTCTGGCTCTCGGAAACCCCAGTGACTTCACTGGTCTGGCGAAAGCACAGGTGAATCAGGTGATACGACGCATTGAGGAGCTTTGTGACGCAAACCCCGAAGCGGCAAACTACACGCCGGAACCTATCCTCTGAAGTAACGCTTGGTCCTCGCCACTTTGGTGGGGACCTTTCTTTTACTTGCAATTCTAGTCTGAAAAACGCATAGTATTTCTGAATACCAAGCAGATCTTTGTGATCTTTCAACAGAAAGGGCTCTAAATGCCAACCGCACTCATATCAGCCTTCAACAAAGACGGGATCGTCCCGTTTGCAAAGACGCTGATCGACCTCGAATGGAAGATTATTTCCTCGGGAGGAACTGCCCGTGTTCTGAGCGAAGCTGGGCTACCAGTCACGGACGTGGCCGAAATATCGGGTCTGCCCGCAGTTCTCGGACATCGTGTTGTGACGCTCGTGCCACACATCCACGGCGGACTGCTTGCAACCGAAGATCTGCGCGACGAGCTGAATGAGCTCGGCTATCCGTGGATCGATCTTTGCTGCGTCGACTTCTATCCACTGAAGGAAGCAACTGAAGACCCTGATGCAACAGAGATGTCAGTTATCGAAAAGACTGACATCGGCGGTCCAACCATGGTTCGCTCTGCGGCGAAGGGACGACGCATCGTCGTCGTTGACCCCGCAGATCGGGTGCGAGTCCTCGAGTGGATCAAGAATGGTCAACCGGACGAAGCCGCCTTCAAGCTGCAGCTGGCCGCAAAGGCTGAAGGTATCGTGGCCGACTACTGTCTGCAAGCAGCCCGCTTTCACTCTGGTGGCACAATCAACGGGTCGATCACTTTCGCCTGACCAAGCCGTCACCCCAACTGGAAAAGCCACTTGGAGGACGGCTTTTCTTATTTTCAAACTATACAAAATTGTCGAACCGCCTCCAGTTCGGCGCACTTTTGAAAATATCCCTTGTTTTGGGGATATTTTCTTTAGACCGGATTGCAGAGTTCGACAATTCTATTTACAAACCACTATTTTCATTATATTGTTCGGCCAGCTTTTGGGTCGCTTTTGACCCTGTAAGTTCCCCTTCAATCAGAAACCATCGAGGAGAATCACATGGCATTCAAAGTGTTGAGTCGCGAAGCGACAATGCGAATGTTCGACCACGTGCGAGACGATACGCCGAAACCACAAAAAATCGTCGAACAGAAGGAACGATACGAAGCTGTCATGGCTGCCGCTGAACGGCGACATCATCCCGAAGACCCTGTCGACCAGCATCTGATGAAGTGTCTGCTGAATATGCGGCACGGACTCGACGCACTTTATGGCGACTGGGCAGAAGAAACGGAACGTTTTCGGTGGGTGGACATCCCCGAACAGGACGATATGACCCCTGAAATCATGGTGCGTGAATGTGTGATGTCGACCGAATCGTTCTTTGGCAACATGGGTATCGAAGTTCTGGCGGCGTACTTGGACGCCTGCGGCTACGACCGCTTGCTGTACAGGCTAGGTCAGGTATGTACCCTGCGTGTCAGGAAATACCTGGCCAGTGTGGTGCCTGCACCCACCTATGACACCGCCGTCCTCGACAACCCAGCCGAACACTACGGTACCACCGACCAGGACGTCCTTCGGGACAAGCTGGTCAACCGCTTCATTCTGTTCGTGAACAACAAATCGCCGCAACATATCGTCCGGGCGATGGTCGCGAACATCGAATGGGGTCTGGGCAACGCCGTACAGGCCATCGACGAAGCGGGGTTTGCCTACTGTGAAGCAACGGTCGAAGAATTCGGCCTGAAGCTCCATACTGGTCACCCCGACGTTGACAAAGCGTTCGAGGAGTGGGAACTTTGGAAGGCAGAGCGCCTGCTCAAATTTCTGAAGTAACCACGCCACTCCTACCACTGGGCCACCCGCCCGATTATGGTAGCGGGTGGCTTTTCTTTTCATACACCCACACAAAATTTTCGAAACAACATCAGTTCAGCGCACTAGTGAAAAAAGCGTTGTTTTGCAACGCTTTTATCTGTAGACCGAGCTGGAGGTTCGACAATTTCCTTTACAAACAGTCATTTTCATCATACTGTTCGAGCCAGTTCTGGAATAAATGACTATAAGTTCCCCGTCAACACTGAATCGAAGGGAAGTACAAATGGAACCATACACGCGAATCTCTACTTGGGAAGAACGCCAGGCGCCGGAAGGCAAATACCGCGTCATGCTGAATGACCGCGGTGAAGATCCGGCTCTGTACTACGTGGGTGACTTCGACACTGCTGAAGAGGCATTCATCGTCGCTGAGTCTCTCAACATGAGGAATCAGAACGGAATCGTGCAAGGCAGGGTCAAGAAATGGGTCTTGTACCCAGCTTTCGATGGTCACCAGCTGTACACTCGTGAAGGACTGCTAGCGACGTACGGTCGCGAACATGAAGATGGCAGCGAGCCTCTGACAGCGGCTCATGTCGACGCAATCGAGAAGAAGCAAGCCGAACGGATTCCTGGCTGGCAGCCAGGTCATCGACTCGTTGTCTTCTGGCGCGACATCGCCGAAGCGACCGGTGCCAGAGCTCGCCCCGGCGACCTCGGCTACTGAACACCCCACGCCCACCTGGCGGAGAATTGCTCCGCCTTGTGGTACAGCGGCGGGGTTTTTCTTTTATCCAACCATACAAAATTGTCGAACCGCCTCCAGTTCAGCGCTCTAACCTTGACAATACACTGTTTATAGTGTATTGTCTTATTGGACTACATGACCGAACCTGAGAGGTACCTTAAAATGGATAACGATACATTCGCCGCGTCCAACCTGCTGGATCAAGTTCGCGTTGGACAATCCGACGCGAAGTGGCGCATCGAGCAGCTGCGCAAGTATCTCGAGGAAGGCAATCTCCAGCTGTCCGACATCGGCACTTCGGAGGATGAACTTCGTCGTCTCGAGAGCAACGTGGCGTAAGCCGTCTAGCAATGAACTAAATGAAAAGTCATTGGAGGACGGCTTTTCTTTTATTGAACCATACAAAGTTGTCGAACTGCCTCCATCTCGGTGCACATTACTTGACAATACACTAGAAATAGGGTATTGTTTTTGCTGGCAAATAGATTTTTAGGAGAAACGAAATGCGTTTTTACCGTACATCCGCCGAATTCACCCTGACCGAAAGAATCGTCAGCGTAAACGGCCGCCTGAGTGATTGGAGGTCGTTTGACCCTGATCGAGCGAACGGTCGCTCGATCAAATCCGACGCCAATATGGCCGCGTCCATCGTCGCGCAGCTGACCCACACAGATGCAGTCGCCTGCGTGGCGGCCGACTGGTACAAGTTCGGGCCTGACCTGCGGGTACGGATTGCCACGCTCTGCAACCAGGAGCGCAACCAGCCGTCCTCAAATAACAAGGCGAAGATGATTCGCCAGCTCGATGAGCGACTGGGAGGCAAAGTCCTTCGGTCGGAGGACGACACCCGCCAGCGTGACGCGGCCGGTCGTCGTTACGACGAGGCCAAAGCGGCTGCCCAGCGGAAGTATGCCAATCGGTGACTTCCGTTACACACACCCACCCCTTCTCCGATGATTGGGGTGGTTTTTTGTTTTATACTAATCCCACCCTCTCCCGCACAAATGCTGGCAAGAAATTGTACTCACTTTCTATAATCGCAGTTCTAACTTCTCGCATTCCAGTGCACAATCAAAAATATCTATGTTTTACATAGATATTTTTGTTAGGGCGGACTGCAAGTTCGAACCTATTCAAAAAGGAATGGCTCACTCACAAATTGATACTTACTTGTCTGATCTATAAGAAGCTGATCTTGCTCGCTGTATACTGGCGAACATTCACCCGTAACCGTAGGGTCGCATTCAAAATCTCTTGGCTGGTAACTCAACTCACCCACCACCTGATACGAGTCACGAAATATAAGATCCCAACCAGGCTTAGAATCAAATGTGTAACTTGTGGCGGTAACACGAAAGCCATCTCCAATAGTTTGCCTGACTCCATTTTGGTTGCGGTACTCAGGATCAGCACCATCAGGAATTAAATAAAAATTGACATAAGCCGTATCTACCGCTGAGTACTTACCGATAGCTTCTGGCGAAACTGTCCAACTAATGTTGTACTCATCAACTCCAGTCAGTTTCCAAGAAAAATCATCGATTAGAGTAAAAAGATTATCTTCTATCTCAGAAGCGGTTGACCACTCAGTCTTTTCTGATTCAGGCACATCTACTTGACCATCTTTAACAATATTTTTTTCTACTTCAATAATCTTTTCGGGGGCATACGTATAGCCAACATACCCACCCAAAAACGGGAGGGTGACAAAAAGTGCCATCGCTAAGTATTTTGATAAAGGAGTGACCTGATGTAGTGAACTTGGTTGTTCATTTTGAGCGACCTCCTGCTCCTGAGTTTCATTTTCCATATCAAAAGTATATCACTACACAGCTTCTACACGCACCCAACTTGGTAGGAAGTTATACTCACTCTCAATAAGACTAGTTCTAACCTCTTGCATTCCAGCACACATAGAGAAGTACAAAATACACCCCTATTTTCTGGGGTGTATTCTGTTGCAAGTGAGCTACTCTAGACTGGATTCGAACAAAAACTCTAGCGATACAACAATTCACTGACTGGCTCTACATTCTCTGTAACTGGGTCAAGTTCAAAATAGCGAAAAGCTAGATTGTATCCGGCTTTGTAGCAACCGTAAGAGTATTCGAGTAACCAAGGTGCACTTGGTTCACTTCGGTCTTTGGGTATTGGAGTGACCTGAATACAATATGATGGCGGATCTTGAAATAACGCAGAAGGTAATTCACCAAACATAAAAGGTTCAAAAACATCAATCATTCCTTCAGGAATTTCAAAGCCATCACCTGCCGTCAGGATTCTAAATTGTTTATTTTCCTCTTCCGAAGCTGTCGAAATACTCATCACCTCTCCTAACATTCCACCATATCCAGAGACGTATTTATGTTCTCCAGAGTTTGTATCCCAAATAGAGTAACTAAAAGAACGTGCTCCACCGTCACCAAAACCCCAAACCAAAAATAACTTACTATCGTTCATCACTCTTATTTCAGAAAGTGTTGCGGCGCCACTCCATTCAAACGGACCTGTGCCCTGCTCAAGACGACCCGGAATGAGTCCATACTGATTTGCCAACACAGATACACCACATTCGTCACCACCCATATATCGCTTACACCCGTCAGTGAGAATAATGAAGTCAGAAAGGTCTGTGTCTTCCTGTGTTAGGAATTCTTCTTGCACATAAGTCTCACTGTCTGGCGCTCCCTCTGGCCAAACCCATTCAAACTCGTCTTTACCTGTTAAGTCATTAACTATCTCTTCTTTTGACAGTCGATACGGATACAACCGGTCTATTTCATATCGAGGTTCTTGTCCGGAAATCTCTACGTGATGATATACAGGTTTGATATTAAACTCCGGTTTTTCGGTAAAAAAATACTCTCTTGTAACAGTTCTATTACTTGTAACAGTTCTATTACCTTTTGGTATATCTAGTGCCCCCAAAAACTTTAAACCAAGCCCATCATCACCAGGACGGTCTTCCATTTGTATCACACGTTCTCCACTCGATTCTATTTCACTGTGACTTAAGTCTGATACAGAATCATTAGTAATAACCTGTTTGTCAACCACCCTCTCCACCTCCACTACCTTCTCTGGCGCAAATGTATAGCCAATATAGCCACCTACGAATGGCAAAACGATAAATAATGCCATCGCAAGATATTTTGAGAGCGGTGTAACTGTGTTCCAAACGCTTTGATTTGGTTCAGTAATAACTTCTTGTTCAACAGGGGTATGTTCTGTTTCCATACATAAGCATTGTATCAAACTAACTGCCCTAATCTCTGCATACTTATCAAATCACTTTCAATTGAACCAAAACACTCCTGCCACTCATACGCTCGAAAAGCGTCCCGCCACGCGCACACATGAAATAGTCCTTATTTATAGGGGCTATTTCTTTAGGGCGAACTGCAAGTTAGAACCGGGCTTGCTTTTATCTTTAGTTTGGTACATAGTTCATTTTGAAAGGAGTACCTACCGATGGCAAGTAAAAGACGCCTACGAAAAAAAGCTTGTACTCGTAAGAAAACACATGAGTCGCAAGTTGCAGCCGAAGGTCACGCGAAGCGTTTGGGTTTTCCCTACGTTGCATACGACTGCAAGTTTTGCGGAGGATGGCATGTTGGTCGACCAAACAGTCGACAGAGGCAGTCACTCGAAGCAAAAGCTTCAAACAGAAGAAACTGACGACACCCGAAAGGACATCTCCCGCTGGGTGTCTTTTCATTTAAGCAAACTTCCGATTATTTTTAATAAAACTAGGCAGAAAACAATTCTCACTTTCTATAATACTGGTTCGAACTTCGCGCATACCCGTGCACTTTTGAAAATATCCCTTGTTTTGGGGATATTTTCTTTAGGCCGGGCTGGAGGTTCGACAATTTTATTTACAAACCACTATTTTCATTATTATGTGTCCAGCTCTGCTAGAACCAATCTGCTATAGTAAAGATATGACAACAACCTATATCGCAGGAGGGATACTGATTCTAATACTGATACTGTGGATTGGGTACAGCGTACTTAGCACTTGGAACGTCAAAGAACCGAGCTATACCGTTTGGCAAAAAGTTGACGGGTACGAAATCCGCATCTACGAACCATTTGTCACCGCCGAAGTAGTAGTCGAAGGTGACTGGAATACATCAGTCAACCAAGGCTTCCGAGAATTATTCAACTACATCACGGGCGACAACCAGACCCGCACCAGTATTAGCATGACCGCACCCGTCACAGAAACCCGTTCGGAGAACATTTCTATGACCGCACCGGTGCTTGAAAGCAGTAGTCCAGAGAATCGATTTCGCGTTGTATCATTTATAATGCCTGCAGAATATACCGAAGCAACTCTACCACTACCAAATTCAGACCGTATCACATTTCAAACCTACCCAAAACGAATGGTATTGGCGAAAGAATTTAGTTGGTTTGCTCCGTCAGACCGCATCGCTGCACTAAAACAAACAACCAGTCGTTACGTCACAGATAATGCCGGGTACCAGGCAGCCGGAGAACCAACGTACGCTGGCTTCAATGCGCCAGGCACCTTCCCACCCCTACGCCGCCATGAGATTTGGCTGCCGATTATTGAGACCCCCGAAGGGTAGTGGTCAGACGTGCTTTTTAGTTTAAATCCCCCGCTTCAGTACCACGGGCGCAATTTTTAGATCTATAGTTTCTAGTGAATGATCTTTCAAGCTCAGAGTAGGTAGGTGCGAAAACGGCCGCCTTGTGAGGCGGCCGTTTGAAGAAAAGAGGGGCGGAAGCGAAGATCAACAGCAAGACCATCGTCACTCACACCCCGGTACCATCGGTCGGCTTCCTAATGTCGAGCTGGTACCAGAGCTGCATCAGCTCGAAGGTCGGACGCCGGTGACCGTCCGCGCTCTGAGGAAAATAGCCGGCAAGCTCCCATAAATCGTCAGCTTTGCCGAGCATCCGGAGGGCATGTTTAGCCACTTCCTCCCTAACCGGCGTCCGTTCGATGAGTGCAACCCATTCCTCAGTCTGCTTATCCTGACGACTAATCGCCCACCGGCCATTATGCTCACCGGTCAGTGGGTTGTACGTTGACCAGATGACCGAGTTGTCGTTCGGCTTCCGCTCCCGTTGCTTGGTAGTCTTGCTGTCTTTCATCATCGCTTCCCTCTTTGCTTTCTAAGGAACCTAAAAAGAACAAAGCCTGCCTGATTTCCAGGCGGGCTTTGTGGTGAGTAGAAGGATTTTTACACACGACACAACCAACCTGGAACAGGCAGGCTGAGTACCACGAGGACGGTTGTTTGTACGTATCGTCGCATGTTTAAAAAATAGCATGCCTTGTGTGTTCGAGCAAGCAACCCCGCAATGATGTAAGGACACAACAAGGACCTCTGTTATAGAAGGAATGCTAGTTGGAACACTGACACTCTTCAACACAGGCAATTACTAAACTATGGTTTTATTTTGCTCATACACTTGAGCGAGCAAACAAGAAAATACCCTCCAAACGGAGAGGATATTTTCTAAGATGAACAATCAATGGTCTGTTACGCCATAGCTGGTTCTCGTTTGCTGGCTGCCTTTTTAGGACGCTGGATAGTGGTTCGGCCTTTCTTTTTGATGTCAAAACTTAATTCACCTTTTTTCATAGTGACATTAACAGTTCCTCCTTGGAGCATACCTTCTCCCACCATCATGTTAGCCACCGGCGTGAGAATTTTGCTTTGGATCACACGTTTCAGTGGTCGAGCACCAAATTTTGGATCATAGCCTTCTGTCGCCAGATATTCGAGAGCATCGGTGGATACCGTCAGGGCAATTTCTTTGTTAGCGAGACGCTTACTAACTTCCTCGACTTGGATTTCGACAATCTCGCGGATGGTTTCTGGTGACAAAATGTCGAACACAATAATTTCATCGAGGCGGTTTAGGAATTCCGGTCGGAAGAATTGCTTCAAGCTATCCATCACCTTTTCTTTGGCTTGACCATACTGCGCCTGGTCACCTTGATCTTCAGAAAAGCCAAAGGTCGACATCTTGTCGATATGTTCTGCCCCGATATTTGACGTCATAATAATGACGGTGTTTTTGAAGTTAACCTTACGACCCTTGGCGTCAGTGAGGTGTCCTGAATCAAGCACTTGTAACAAAATGTTAAAGACTTCGGGATGGGCTTTTTCAACTTCGTCCAAGAGAATCACTGAATACGGTCGGCGACGCACCCGTTCGGTAATCGAACCACCCTCTTCGTGTCCAACATACCCCGGTGGTGACCCGATGATTTTAGAAACCGAGTGCCGTTCCATAAACTCAGACATATCAATCCGCAAGAGCGCATCCGGGTCATCAAACATGAATTCAGCCAATGCCCGCGATAGCTCGGTCTTTCCGACGCCGGTTGGTCCCAAAAATAGAAACGAACCAATCGGGCGATTGGGGTCTGAAATCCCGGCTCGTGAGCGCTTGATAGCGTTGGCAATCCGGGTCACTGCATGATTTTGCCCCACCACCCGTTCTTGCAGATCTTCTTCCATGCGTGAGAGCTTCTTGGCTTCTTCTTCGAGCATGCGTGACACGGGAATACCGGTCCAGCGCGACACTACGAGCGCAATGTCTTCCTCGGTAATTTCTTCTTTAAGCAGTCGACGACTCCGCTGCAACGTCTTGAGACGCTTGGCTTTCTTGGCGAGTTCTTTTTCAACGGTTGGAATCGAATCATAGCGGATTTCCGCTGCTCGGGTCAGGTCCGCCATCGCTTCAGCGTTTTCAGCCTCGAGTCGTAACTCTTCGAGTTGTTTCTTTAACGTACCGATTTCATCAAGCGCAGCACGTTCATTGTTCCATTTGGTCTCGAGGGCCGAGGTAGTTTCCTTTAACTCACCAATTTCAACGTCAATATCTTTGAGTCTATCTTTAAGTTTTTTCTTATCGCTGGCGGTCTCAAGCTCTTTTTTTAGCGCTTCTTTTTCGATTTCTAAACGACGAACTTTCCGATCAGCAATAACCAATTCTTCCGGCTTGTTCTCAAGTGAGATACGAAGTGCCGACGCTGCTTCGTCTATGAGGTCCACTGCCTTATCAGGTAAAAATCGGTCAGAAATGTATCGACTCGAAAGGTTAACGGCCGAGATAATCGCGTCGTCAGTAACCCGCACACCATGGAAGAGTTCGTACTTCTCAGCAATCCCGCGCAAAATGGCAATCGCGTCTTCTTGACTCGGCTCATTTACAAACACCGGTTGAAACCGCCTAGTCAACGCCGGATCCCGTTCGATATGCTTTTGATATTCTTTCAGTGTCGTTGCTCCAATCACCCGGATTTCTCCTCGGGCAAGCGCCGGCTTCAACATATTACTAGCATCCATTGAACCTTCAGCTTGGCCAGCACCGACGATAGTGTGTAGCTCATCGATAAAGAGGATGATTTTACCATCTGAGCTTTCAACTTCTTTCATGACAGTTTTGAGACGTTCTTCGAATTCACCGCGGAATTTCGTACCAACCACCAAGAGCCCGAGATCGAGGGAAAGTATTTCTTTATCTTTGACTGACTCTGGCACTTGTCCTTGGACGATTTGTTGCGCCAATCCTTCAGCAATCGCCGTCTTCCCTACTCCTGCTTCTCCTATCAAGACTGGGTTATTTTTAGTACGGCGCGAGAGGATTTGGATGACTCGCTGTACCTCCATGTCACGCCCAATGACCGGGTCAAGTTTATTTTCTTGAGCCGCTTTGGTTAAGTTACGTGCATATTTTGCCAGGCTGCGATATTTTTTAGGTTGCTGCGCATCACTGACATTATTTTCGCGGATATCACGAATCGTCGCCGCCACTTGCTCGCGGTCAACCCCGACTCGCTGTAGGACTTCGATGGCTGGTCCAGGAAATTCCAAGCCAGCCAAGAATAGGTGTTCGACGCCAACGTACGAGTCACCAAGCTGTTCAGCAATCTTGCCTGACTGTTCCAACGCCTTGGCTAGATCTGGTGTGAGATAGAGTTGATACGATTGTGAGATGGTTGATTGCATCTCTGGTCCTTCGAGCGCTTCAAGGAGCAAATCAGTAAATGCAATAACATCAATATCAAGTCGATCCAATACCGAGATAACGGTACTTTCGTCTTGCATAGCTAGAGCAGTCAATAGGTGTACTGGACTGACATGGTTTTGACCACGCTCAATGGCGAGTTCATGGGCTTTGCGGATAGCTTCTTTAGCTTTGGATGTAAAATTGTGAAAATTAGGCATAAGAATATACGTTCATTATATGACACTACTCGGGCAGTTAGGCAGCAGAGTCGGGCGCAAGCAGTAGATAACTTATAGTACGAGTGTCGTACCTGTTATATTGCAACTAATTTAGGTTGTAGTCAAACTTTACTGTTAGTACCTGAGTATGGCTGCATCATTGCTAAGTGTGCTTTGAGCGCAGATACAACCTGGCTCATGTCTGCCAACGACAATTCTGGACCAAGTGAGAAACGAATGGTGGAGGCAGCGCGGGCGACGTCACCATACATGGCTGTAACGACAGTGCTCTCGCCGCCGCCCGCGCCGCTACAGGCAGACTTAGTACTAGCGGCAATCCCGGCTATATCAAGCGCCACTACAGCGTACTCAGTATCTACTCCGGGAATAGAAATATTAATATTGTTTGCCAGTCGATTAGTCAGTGATCCATTGTGCAATAGTCCATCGATAGTATTGAGCTGTGCTGCCAACGAGTCGCGGGGCGGGGGGCCCCCCCCCCGGCCCCCGGCCGCCTCGCCAGCCGCCACCCCCCGCCCCGACG
>CAYGTP010000014.1:11193-11918 GCA_964352875.1 uncultured Candidatus Saccharibacteria bacterium | reverse complement strand
TCTCTCCCACCGCCCCGGCCTTGTCGGGCGCGGCCCCCCCCCCGCGGCGCCCCGCGCCCCCCCCCCCCGCCCCCGCGACTCGTACTCACCTTGCGCCAGCCGGAGAGCTTCCGCATTCCCTACAATCTGTGCCACTGGCTCAGTACCGGCCCGGAGACCAGCTTCTTGTCCACCACCGAGCAGAACCGGTCGTACTATCGCCCTCGCCCGATGAATCAACAATCCGCTCCCTTTTGGTCCACAGTATTTACTCGAATCAAGTGTCATCATGTCAACCCCCAAGCGTTCAAGATCACACGGTAACCACAACGGTGCTTGACTCGCATCAGTATGAACGATAATTTTCGTACCAAAATTTCTAGCCGCTGCTTTGGCCTGGCGACAGAGCCGGTGAATATCTTGCACCACACCAGTTTCACTATTGGCGTAGGCGATAGTTACCAAAACGGTGCGAGGTGACAACAATGACTGAAACGCATCCTCATCAACCAAGCCCGCTTCGGTTACTGGACAGTACTGCACCGTCAATCCTTGAGACGCCAGGTGTTTGAGTGGTCCGGTAATTGACGGGTGTTCAGTGGTAGTAGTGATAACTGCATAGTCGGCTAGTGACTTACCGGTATCCTCGGTTATCTGTCGCAGCATTCCATAGAGCGCCAGATTGTTACTCTCGGTACCACCACTGGTGAAGGTCACGTCGGTCGGGCGGACGCGCAGCGTCCGCC
>CAYGTP010000014.1:0-11183 GCA_964352875.1 uncultured Candidatus Saccharibacteria bacterium | reverse complement strand
CGCCTCTTTCCCCCCCCCCCCCCCCCCCGCGGGGCCGCCGGCGGGGGGCGGGCCCCCCCCCCCCCCCCCCCCCGACCGACTCCCGCGCCGCCTCCACCGCTGATCGAGCTGCCGCGCCCTCAACATGAATCGCACTGGCGTTACCATAATAAGATTCAAACCACGGTTGCATCACCAAATACACTCGCGAATCAAGTGGTGTTGCTGCTGCGTAATCCAAATATATACGTTTCTTTGAACGTTGTAGCCAGGCCAATAATTGCATATCACGAATAGTGTCACACGATTAGCCGCAAGTAAATCCCACCCTGGGCGAAAAACCTAGACTTAGAGCCGTTTTCAAGGTATACTCCCACCGCAATACCCCTCTCGCCAGCTCAGCTGGCACGTTGCACGCAACCAATATATATGGCTAAAAAAAACAACAAGACCCAATCAAAAGTTATCAAGCGACCACCAGTCGTGGTTGTAATGGGTCATATTGACCATGGCAAATCATCCCTCTTGGACTTTATTCGCAAGTCAAACGTCATCGACGGTGAAGCCGGCGGCATCACCCAACATCTCTCGGCCTACGTGGTAGAACACACCACCGGCGATGGTGCCAAAGAATCCGTGACCTTCCTCGACACTCCTGGACACGCAGCCTTTCAAAAGATGCGTCACCGGGGTGCAGATGTCGCTGACATTGCCATCCTCATTGTCTCAGCTGAAGACGGTGTCAAACCGCAAACCCTAGAAGCCTATGAATGTATTAAAGCAGCTGGTATCCCCTTTGTTGTCGCCATTAACAAAGTCGATAAACCTGGCGCTGATATACCACGCACACAAGCGAGCCTGATTGAAAACGAAATCTACATTGAGGGCATGGGGGGTGACATTCCCTGGGCAGCCATTTCTGCCAAGACCGGCGCTGGCGTCAGCGACTTACTCGACGTAGTAATTCTTGCCGCTGACCTAGCTGAACTCACCGCTGACACTGGCGCAGCCGCTACTGGAAAAGTCATCGAAGGTAACGTGGACCCCAAGCGTGGCAACACTTCTACCTTAATTGTACAGAATGGAACTTTGAGCAGTGGTATGTTCGTAGTGGCAGGTAACGCCTTTGCTCCAGTACGCATCATGGAAGACTTTACGGGTAAAACACTCAAGACAGCTGGCCCAGCTACGCCGATTGGATTAATTGGCTTTACCGACGTTCCCCCAGTTGGGAGCGAATTTGTCACTGTTAAAACCAAGAAAGAAGCCGAAAAACTCGTCGCGGAATATAACGAACGCAGCACCAAGCCAGAAGCCTATAACAAAAAACTCCCCCTCGTACCAATCCTCATTAAAGCTGATGTAGCTGGCTCGCTTGACGCTATCAAGCACGAACTTGATAAATTCGAGTCTGACCGTATCGCAGTTCGAGTTATTGAAAGCGGCGTTGGTGACGTAAGCGCCAATGACGTACAGAATGTCAGCGCGACTGAAAACGCTATTATTGTTGGTTTCAATGTCAAAGTCGAACGAGCCGCAACCGACCTCGCCGAACGTCTCGGAGTAGAAATCGACACCTTTACTATTATTTACGAACTATCAGAGTGGCTTGAAACCGCTCTCAAAAACCGTACGCCGAAAAAAGAAGAAAAAATCGTAACTGGTCACGCCAAAATCATCCGACACTTTAGTACTCAAAAATACACTCACGTGATGGGTGGTCGGGTTGAAGACGGTGAATTAAAGCTCAATCAAAAAGTTCGGGTACTCCGTCGTGACATCGAAGTTGGTAAAGGTGTACTTAAAAACATCCAATCAATGAAACAGGACGTCCAGTCAATTGGCGAAGGTGAGTTTGGAATGCAAATCGAAAGCCGCTCAGAAATCGCTCCCGGTGATATTATTGAAGCGTACGATTTGGTAGTAACGTAGCCTATGACTGATCGACATATCCGCGTAGTGTCTCTCTTGAAGGAACTCGTCGCAACATTTATCCAGCGCGAAGCCAACACCGACCCTCTCATCACTGTTACTTCCGTTACTACGTCGCCCGACTACCGGAACGTGACCATTTTCTTTACCACTATTCCAGACGATCGCGAGCAAGACGCGTTGATTTTCTTAAAGCGCAATGCCAGCGAACTACGTCAGTTTGTGAAAAAGCAAAGCAACCTCAAAATCATCCCCCACCTCGAATTCGCGGTTGACTATGGCGAACGTCATCGCCAACATATGGACAATGTCGTGCGAGAGATTGAGAACAAAAACTAACTTTTGAAAAGAATCCTTACAATGATGTAAGGATTCTTTTCAAAAGTGCGGGCGAGAGGACTTGAACCTCCACAGATTGCTCCACTAGTGCCTAAAACTAGCGCGTCTACCAATTCCGCCACGCCCGCATGTATTTTTTTGTTTTTTTGCTACTAAGACTCTCGTCCTAACCGCAAGCTCCGACCAATGACCCAATCCTTATAGAATCAGTACACCGTGTTTAAATTCCTCGATATCTCAGAATCACTTACAAAGTCTCGAGTCTGACGCAACGTCCTCCGGACGTTGCTATGGGCGGACATCAATAAGTAACCAGTTTCTTATTGATGTCCGCCCACCAGGACTCGAACCTGGGACAAAGGGATTAAGAGTCCCCTGCTCTACCAACTGAGCTATAGGCGGGTCGGAAGGTGGCCATGAGTGTACCGTATTACGCAAACCAAAACAAGCACTTATTTGATTTGTTATATCGATATTTCTACTCTAAACTCGTTTTAGTGCCGGGAATGGGACTTGAACCCATACGAGCGTTGGCTCACAACATTTTAAGTGTTGCGTGTCTACCGATTCCACCACCCCGGCGTTTTTGGTTTATCCCTCGATGTGCTGACTGTAAACTATGACAATTAGGGCAAAGAATTCTTAAATTTTCTAGCCTATTATCAAAACGGTCACCATTGATATGATCGAGTTCGACCGGAATCCTACCATCTTCAGACACTTCTGCCCAGCCACACAGCTCACATTTTGGATATTTTATACCTTCCCGAAACAATCGCTTTTTAATTTAAAACTTTGAAACGTAGAATCTTTTTTTAAAATGTCAGGTAAAGCAATCTGTGGTTTAAATGCAAATGTTTTGTTCTTTCGCCAGCCTTTACCAGTAAAATGTTTGATTGATATATTTTCTTCTTCTATTGTAGCAAGCACTTGCTGATAATTACCTCCAGCCGGCACTAAACCAATTTTACTAATCACTTGTCTAACACTTACAGATTCTTTGACTGTTTGTCGTAATTGGTCTATCGTCCATTTTCTTTTTTTTGGCATAGATAAAAGACGACTATATACAACAAGTATTCCACGAAATAAAACTTTATAAAAGACCAGTTTGGTGATACAGTTGTCAAAATCTGGCCAGGTGGCGAAGTGGTAACGCAGCGGTTTGCAAAACCGATATGCACGGGTTCGATTCCCGTCCTGGCCTCAAATATGTACGTTCATGCATCATGTGGTGATGTACGTATTTGGCCAGAGGAAATCGAAGAGGTTGCCAGCAATTTTTGACGTAAGGAGAAAATGGCGACAACCTGTACTGAAACTGTAAGTTTCGATTCCCGTCCTGGCCTCAGTTAGTGGGTTATCTAACTCGGTCGGAGCCGAGTCTTCTTAAACTGCTGTGGACGGAAGTAACGATTGTAGTAGTGTGCGTAGGTAGATTTCCATGTGTCTGGTAATCGATCAAAGTACTGACACCAGCGTGAACAATACCCCTGCTTGGCACTCACACACTCTGCGCAGCCAATAAACAGCACGTGACAGACTTTATTCGGACAATGGTAGTGTGTATCACTTTTTGTAATATTACAGAGATGACAGGTAGCAATGATTTCGTTTCCAATCCGCTCCCCCAGTCGTTCATCAAACACAAAGTTCTTTCCCCGAAACTTATTTTCAAGTCCTTGCTGTTCTACCTGGTGTGCATAATCAATAATCCCGCCTTGCAAGTGGCGAACGTCAGTAAAGCCGTTATACTTGAGCCAAGCACTCGCCTTCTCACACCGAATCCCACCGGTGCAATAGAGCGCAATTTTTTTATTTTTGTGCACTTTCAGTAGCGCTGGCGTATGCTTCAGCTCGTCTCGAAACGTCTCGACGTCTGGCGTAATTGCATTCTCAAACCGTCCCACTTCAGACTCGTAGCTATTACGCATATCTACTACTACCGCATCAGGGTCATCGATGTAGGTATTAAATTCTGCTGCCGTGAGGTATTCACCCGTGTTGGTGACATCAAAACTTGTATCGTCCAGCCCATCAGCTACAATTTTGTCACGAACTTTAATCGTTAGTTTATAAAATGATAGCCCTTCCCCTTCTTCGACTGCTAGTTTGTATGGTACCCCGGCCAATTCAGGTTGTGACTGCGTCCAGCTATCAAAGGCTTCCCAATGCTCTTTCGGGACGTTCATCTGGGCGTTAATGCCCTCTGACGCCACATAAATCCGCCCCCAACAACCCAAAGCGCCCCACTGGACCAAGAGTTTGGCTCGGAAATCCTCCGGGTCAACCAGTCGAACGTAGCGATAAAATGATAAAGTCACCCGCTCACGCGTGTCGGCTGCCGCGACTGCGCGCTGCGCTTCTCGACTTAAAATACGAGCATTTTGAGTACTAGTAATATCCATAATCGCTGATTATACAACATTTTATTGTTTCGACAATTAAGCTGAGTCTTTCTTTTACACAGTAATCGAGTCATTGACTTTCTACTATTTTGTGATTTAATTACTTTGGAGTGAGACACTTTTTTCTACCACTGATTGTTAAGCAGTCAGTGGTAGTGAGAATGTAGTCATGAAAATCAACCGGCCCCGTGGCCCAGAAAGGTTAACCAAATGTTCCTAAAAGACACCAGGACCGATGAAAAAGTAGAAGTGCGCTACATGCCGTGGTACCCCCTGGATTGGCCTGCGACCTTTATTCCAGCATCATTCTATGTCTGGACCATCTGGGCCAGCACTGGCACACACGATGCCATGGATTACACCTACTCCTGGCTTGGAGTACAGGCTACCGGCCAGGAAATCTTCGTATCTCTGCTGCTACTCGCGTTCTTTTGCGAGGCCGTGGAGTCGGCCTTTTCTGGCAGCGGAATACTCGTCAATGGCTATCTAAGTGTCATCAGCACAATGGCTATGACAGCATACTGGGGTGACTTCCCTGAGACCAGCACCACTGAATTTCAATGGCTGCTCCAGCTCGCCTGGCTCGAGCTGTTCGGCTCAGCCCTCATCTACATCAGGACCCTACGTGTCGACGTGCACGTCAACTAGCCTGGGAGGCTTTCATGGCACCTTCACCCTTATGGACCTGGCTGCTGCCGGCAGTCGGTATCCCTCTACTGATATGGGTGCTGGCAACCATACTCGGAGGCCTGCCCAAACGAGCTAAAAAGTGGCTGATCGATGACGGTAGGATATATGCACTGTTTCGACAGTGCATTCCAACCTGGTGGGCCGTGATGCCGATCCTGGCATTTTGTCTCAGTGCCTTGTGGGAATCGGCCGCCATCGGCAGGAATCCGCTCAACCAGCTCTGGGACGACTACGTCGAGGCCTATCTGCCATACCTCTACGATCGGGAGGTGCTGCCGTGGGGGCAAATGTACAGCGACGTAGCGAAGTTCCAGTCATCGGCGCAGCGTGATTTCTACCAGTACGCACCAGGACTATGGTTTGGGCTGCAGTTCTACCTGCTGACTTCAATCCTATGCTTCTGCGGCATCGTACTACACCATTTCGGTGCGCTCAACGACGCTGGCCGCACTGCGCGTGGCTGGGGACCGTTCCGGTGGCTTGCCAGCCTCCTGATCTTCAATCTCTGGCTGATCTTGGTGATGTTGGCGGCTGTAGTGTCTGGGGCCTTGCTCTGGGTTCAGCACGAACTGCCTACCTGGCTAGGGTACACCCAATCCGCCGCTCTGCTTCAGTTCATTGAACCAATCCATCTTGCCATCACCATGGTCGCGCTCGTTACCTATCTGGTGACGAACGTGTACAACGTGATCTTGGGATGGAAATCGTCGTCAACAACCTGACGATCCTGGCCCTGCCAGCACTGTGCATTCGCACATCGCTGGCAGGGCTTGATTTTTGTATATTTTCATGTTTTAATTATAAAAGAGGGTGCGCGATGCGGCGCCCAAAATAGCGGGAGGGTACTATGACTGAAGGTCGGAAGTTTTGGCTGCAGGTGATGGCCACCGCCGTCGCGTTGCTCATCACACTCATGATCATGCTTGCGATTGAGGGAGAGTGGGCTGGTGAGAAGCTCCTTACCAAGGCCCTCGAGACCAAGCTGCTGACCTGGGCCTCGATTGTGCTCTTTGTGGCCACAGTCTGGTCCGGGATCAATCAGTCCAGGTCCTGGTTCATTACGTTCGGGTCCGTATTTCTGTTTCTGTTGGTGTGGCAAACCGCACCGGCACAGGAATGGATAACTGAAGGTGACCCGATCAGCGGCACCTTATGGCTCGGCGGTGTCGAAGTACCGACCAAAGATGGCATCACCCGAGCAATTCTGTTCCGCACCGCTGGCTTTGTGACCTTTATGGTCATTCTTGCCTACGGAGTATACGACTTACTCCAGACCAGCGGCAAATGGCCTCAGCGCTTGGCGTATGTCACAATCATCGGCGTCGTGAAATTCTGGCTGCTGACGGTCGTACTGGGCAACACCGGCATTGAACTGCTGGATCAGCTCGGCCAGCAATACGTGGAAGACATCAACGGCTTGCTCAGTCAGATTGTCCACGGCACCACGTACACGATCAAAGCCGACTGGAGGCCGGCATTGATCGGTGCCGCCATTGCGCTCCTGTTGGCCTTCATGTTCTTCGGCGGTGCAATGCGGCAGAAGTTCTTCAGCGCCGTAGTTGTGCTGGCGCTGCTGGTAGGTGCGGTCAGTGTTGTCTATCTGGTCGGGAGCCGCCTTTTCAACCAGCCTCAGCAGACTCAGGCCATGACATCATCCCATACGACCATCTCTGATAGTGCCGACCGTGTGCAACTGGGACCAGGTCAAGTGTGGAGGTGGTCTAAGATCGACGAGTACTGCGCTATGCATAAGAGGGCGGCCGGTGTCGCCCTTAAGGAGACGGTCGAAGATGGGGTTCAAATCCTCGTCTTTACGAACACGACTAACAAAATACTATTTGTTGAGTACAAGTACGTGCCAGAAGGTAGTGATTGGCTCGGACTTCACTGCACACCCGACTAAAGCAGGTACCACTGCCGCTATCCCACGTGGGGTGGCGGCGTTTCTTTTGTATCAACCGCTTAACACCCAACGCCTTGATCAGCACAGTCGAGCTCATCACCAAGATCAAACGTGCCTGCAGCAATTTGCAAAATAGCAAAGGCAGAAAACATGATCACTAGACCGATAATGCCATACAGCATATGCTGTTTACCAGTTGTTTGCTCAGTCTCGTTATCGGCCTTGGCAATATACATAAATGCCCCATAGAGAAAATACAACAAAGCAATTGCTGCCATGAGTGCAATCAAAGGAAATAATATGATGTCATTGAGTCTGTCAACAAACGTTCTAGCCAAAGCTTCAGCAGCAGTTGCAGTCATACTAGTACTATATCAGTTATCTTGTACTTCCAGAGGGGTGTTAGGCACAGGTAATGTATCGACACCCTGTCTGATCTCACCTTGGACAGCAGTATCTTGGTAGACCTCCACCCCCCACAAGATACCTTCGAGCGCTAGATAGCCGATTAAAACAGCAAAAATAACACTGTTAGAAAAAGCCAAATTTTCGCGGCCGACTTCTCGCCTACCTTCATCACCGGGACCAATAATGTAGTAGTTTATGATACCGTACACCAAAAAAACTAATCCAATTGCTAAACTTCCAGGTAAAAGCACCGAGTGGACAAACCACATCAGTGACTCAAATACCATACCAAATTAAATTAGAAGCTACCTGGGGTAGGCGCTTTAGGAATACTCCCTGAATCAATGTTTTGATCAGTAAACCCAAGTGCCCCAGAAAGTAAGTTTACAATTCCCCAGACTGATACAATTACGACAAAACCAGCGATAGCGTAGATAATAAGCTGCTTGCCTTTCTTCTGCTCGTCCTCATCATCACCTTTAGCAATAAACGTCTTGTAGACTCCGTAAATGAAGACAATAAAAGCAACAGCAAACAATAGTGGTACCAAAGTACCATTAATGAAATTAATGATTGACTCAGCGTATCCCTGCAGGTCGTTGTCAGGATCAAACGTCTGGGCGAAAGTCAAGGTTGGTGCCAGTAGCAATACTGCGGCGCTCGCAAGAGCAAAATATATAGTAGAAATTTGTTGCTTGATTAAAGTAATCATACGTTGATATAACTTGTTAATTTATTTTATAGTATACCGCAAAAACCGACTGTTGCGTTGTATTTACTGATCAGTTGTGTATAACGCTATACTCCAAACAAACCCTTCCGGAGAAATACTACAATCCCCCAGACGCTGGTCATAACTACCAATACCGCGATTGCAGTGATGACGACTTTTTTACCAGCCGTCCGCTTGGTCTCATCGGTCGGATTAATAATCCAAGCGTCAATCACACGCCACGTCAGGACTACTAGTGTTAGTCCAAATATAAATGGAATGATTAGATTTATTAAGTCAAGTAGAACAGATACGAGGCCGGCAAATGTTTTTTCCATAATTAACCTTTAAACGCTGTCACGGTGCCTTCAATAATTTCTATTAAAACACTGGCCCCAAGTATCAATACTGCTCCAATAAGCGCGTATACAATAGAGTTAGTAGCGGTTTTAATTTGTTCGGGATTGCCTCGGGCTGTGACGTATAGAAAGCCAGAGTAAATAATAAAGAAGACAATGATTGGGATCGCTATAATACGAA
This sequence comes from uncultured Candidatus Saccharibacteria bacterium, assembly GCA_964352875.1. Lineage (GTDB taxonomy): Bacteria > Patescibacteriota > Minisyncoccia > Phycocordibacterales > UBA918 > OLB19. Next base: position 2,272 of record CAYGTP010000014.1, on the reverse strand, counting down.
CAATTTTTAAGATTTCACTGAGCAAGCCCTTGATGGTTGTGACAGTCAATGGATTATCAATTGTAACGGCACGAGATTGAGAAACGGGAGAGGGACCTTGACCAGAGTTCCCGATGACACTGTCACCTTGACCAGAGTTCTGAACTTCCGTGCCCACACACACTTCTCCCGCCAGACCACTAACGCATGACTCAGTACTTGCCGAAACAGGTGTTGCAATCAAGGCTGTGAAACAAAAGCACGCTAGTAAAAGTAATTTCATATTAGTAGATTCGCTCTAATTTACCAATCATTTCGCCAACTGCTGCATCGACCTTGCGACTATTGGCAGTGACTGACTCGATCATCTCTTGGAAGAGAAATTCAGTTTGGCTGGTGAGCGGAGCGAGCCAACCCCGAGCGGCCAAAGCTTCATTATATACTACCTGATCAAACGGATCGTCACTACCGGCAGTTACTAATGTGCGTGCTACCGGTGCGATATTGAGCTTAGTAGATAATTCTCGAGCATAGACAGGCGCTGAGAGTGTCCGCGCTGCTTCTAAGGCGCCATTAGGATTTCGTGATGCTCTCGGAATGGCAAACCCATAAAAAGTCCCAAACGTACGGCGTGCCGTTACGTCAGAACCTTGTGGTACAGGTGCGACATCAAAATTTAGATTTGGATTAACTCGTTTAATTTCATCAACTTCACTACCTGGCGCAAAATACATCGCTAACTCACCTGCAGCAAATTCATTACGGTCGAGATTTTGGGCACGATTCCAGCTATATAATGAAGTGTTGACATTACTAAATCTAGTAAAAAAGTCGAGTGCAGTCGTAAGCGGAGCTAACGTATTTGATGATAGTGATATATTTAAATTAATCTGATACCGACCGACTGGTTCAGTCACGAGTGCACTTCCCGCTTGAATCATAAGCAAAGAAACAATATCAGTCGCATGTTGCACGTTGCGGTATTCTCCAAATGCTACTGCAGCTGTCACAATGTCGCGCGCTGGTGTCCGACGGACGATTTGTGGCACTACAGTATTAGTAACAGCGTCCCAGGCACGTGGTGGTTCAGCTAAACCATTTGTAGCAAATAGATCACGATTCCAAAACAACATCAGTGGATCAACTCCGTACGGCAACGCGTATGTTCCGTCACTCAACATAAAAATTTCAGCACCATCGACATAAGTATTTTTATACTCTCGGGTTGATACAGTTTGTTCATCCAAGCCAATCAACTTAGATCGTAGTGCTACCAATTGCTTGTGTGATAAAGCCAGCAGATCCGGTGAATTCCCTTCAGCGACAGCATTAGTAAAGGTAGCTTCGAAATCTGCTTCGTCAATTTGCTGGTACGACACTCCACGAAATGTCTCGATGTCGTCACTTGCGGAACGTAAGGTGGCAACAAAGGCCTCTCTTGGTTGTGTACCCCAAATTACTACTTGCCCATATTGTGCTACATCAGAATTTGGAGGTGGTGTATAGGTACTTAATAAGAAAAGCCCAATTAAAGCCAACAATGCAAAAGCCCCGAGTAATCCAATTTGAAATGGTCGTAAATCACCCATACTTATGTGCGTTTCATTATAAACCCATAATGATGGTCGCCAGCGTCAAATGCACTGTCATAATTAAAGCCATGTGCTTCACACAACAGCCGAGCGGTATCCATCGTGACCACATCCCCTGGCTGCGGACCGAGTCCACCAAACGACTCTGACCAATCAATCACACAGAGCTTTCCTCCTGGGCGAATCGTACGCGCGATTTCACTCACAGCCGCGACTTTGGCTTCTAGTTGAAACAATGTATTAACGAGAATTCCGACATCAATACTAGCGTCTTTGAGCTTGCTCCCACCGGGCGCTTCGAGATCACTCCACAACACATCGACATTCTGATAGCCACTGGTCCGCGCCGTATTACCGATAGTTTCGACTAAGTTTTTTTGAATCTCGCACGCGTAGACTCGTCCGGTCGGACCGGTAGCTTTAACCAGACAAGCAATAAAGTAACCACTCCCTGCACCATAGTCTGCTACCGTGTCTCCAGGCCGAATATGAAAATGTGACACTACCACTTCTGGCACCACAAACCTACCTTTGGTTGCAAACGGTGATTGTTCCATACGGGAAGTATACCGTACCCTCGGGCAAAAATAGTTTGGTGGTGTAGAGAAAGGCCGGCGGTCCCGTAGGGCCCGCCGGCCGTTCTCCCCCCCTTACCTCCCGGGCGCTTTAGAAAAACACCATACTAGCAATCGCGTCCCCGG
>CAYGTP010000013.1:0-29866 GCA_964352875.1 uncultured Candidatus Saccharibacteria bacterium | reverse complement strand
ATCTTCGCAGTTGAGCCAAAACTGGTAGACGGTCGCTGGCGCAAAATCAACAATTACTTCCACGTGGTTTTCTGAATACTCAGGAATTTCCTTCTCAATTGTAAACGGCTCGACTCCCCCCGCCACCCCTTCGCGGTACGTCATCTGACAAAAAGCTGGCTCATCGGTATTCCACTCAACAATCGTCTGGATACGAGACTCACTACCTGGGAAAATCGTCGATTCGTTAGTAACGTTCGTAATAATTGGAGATTCAATATCACGCACAGTAATAAAGGTAATCGGCTGACTCCGGACTCGGTCTCCACCAGAGTTTTCCGCAATCACAAAGGCAACGTATCTGGTCCCTAAGGTTAGATCAGCAATCCTCATTTGGTGCGTTGTTTGGAGTGTCGGTCGTCCAACTGAGTTTTGGTCTCCAGTAGTAAGGTCTTGGTATTCAATCAACGCTTTGGCTGGCACGGTGGTATCCCAGGCCAATGTGGCAGCGTTTTCCTCAACTTTTACAATACGCAAGTTGCGGATTTCGGGAAGAGAGGCTTTGGTCCGGAATTCAAAGTTGTTACTTTGACCAGTAATGCTAAATTCATCAGTAGAACGCACCATGAAACTGTATTCAGTAAACGGATTTAGTCCGATGACTTGCACTTCATGATCAGTAGTGTTACCTACTGTAGCGGCTTGTGAGAATTGGTAGTTAGTTCCATCAAACGTATTTTTAGGTGAAAAAAGTACTTCTGAGGTCGCTGGTCGATCAGTGGTCCAGGTGATTCGGGCACTAGTGGTTTCTGGCTCTACCGTCGGTGGACCAACAATCGTCAAGTCTTCAGTGATTCCTTGCACTGCTTTTACTAATTCATTTTGAATTTCAATTAGTTTTTGCGGATCAGTTATTGTTTCGATTTGTTCAATGATTTCTTCGGTGGTTTGAGTTTGGGTTTGAGTAGTTGTCTGGGTCGTGGTTTCAGACGACGACCCTTCGCCGGCCTGTGAACCTTGTCCCGCACCCTCAGCTTGTGCTTGTCCACTCCCATCCCCATCGCCGGTCTGAGGAGTACCGCCCGTTACAATGCGATAGTCAGCTGAAATGTTTTGGTTACCATCCTCATCAGCTGACACCACACGAAAATAATAGGTCCGGCCTGGCTCCAGGTCGTCAAGTGTGATTGAATGTTCAGTTCGGTCAGCCACTGGTACCCGCACAATTCCGTAATCTTCTTTCAGACCATAATTAATCAGCGAGTCAGCATCTTCATCAGTCTCCCACTTGATAGTAACGGAATCTTCAGTGACATCAATAACCTGAACATTTTCAATTAACGGAGCATCAGTGTCATTTTGAGCTAATGCCGGTGTCGCTGAAAACGGACCGAGTAATAAGGCAATCAAAAAAACGCTCAGACCTTTGGCGAACATATCTTAATCATAGCACTGTCTAATCTCCGATCGCAGTAAATGTATTCACACCGCTGTGTGGAGCACTGTTGATACCAAACGGGACTTCCACTCCCCAATAAATATCATCGTCCACTGGCGGAGTATCAGTCGTAGGTTTATCAAGATCAACTTCAAGGGCAACCCCAACCTGGGTCAAAGTCTGACACGCTGCTCCACAGCTACTGTAATCAAAGGTGGTTGTGGACAAGCGCTGTTGAGTGGCTGGAATAGTAGATACACCACCGTCAGTCATGTCAGTACCCGAAATATTTACATCAATCGCTTCATTTCCAATATTATTGATGGTGGTGACCGGGTTAAAGGAACCGGTATTTTGATTAATATCAACTGTGCCGTAATTAATGCCGCTCACTACATCAAGACCACGCATCGTGCCGAGCTCAACCGGAGAGGCTGATTCCATATCGTAACCGCCTGAAGCATCTTCAACCTCCACAAAAGCTGACCAATCCTCACCGCTGTACGTCCCAAAGTCAGTTGGATCAGCGTGGAAGAAAATATCTGCGTAGCACGATACAGTACAACTCGTCGCACCACAATCCGTAAAGGTACACTGCGGACTATTAGCCGAAATATAACAGTTGTTATTGTCAGCGGTACAAGTTGGACTGACCCCACTGCGGTAGATGGTACTGGTAGCATAGAGTAAGTCAGCCACTCCATTAAGGTCAGTTACTGTACCCGTCGCGTACACTCGTGTAGTAGTAGCCAATTCAACTTCAATATCCAAGCCACCATTAAGGGTAATCGCCCCCAAAACCGGATCAAATGAGAGTGTCAATTCAGCAATCTTGGCATATGAATCGAGTGGCGTGCCATTATCAGTCACGCGGAAGCAATATCGGTCATCAGTAGCATTGCTGTTGACTGCAATAGCGTATTCAAGTTCAGTAAACTCACGTTGATCAACATCAAGTGCACTCGTTTTATTGTTTGTATCAGCCACAATACGTCCTGGCGTATAGTTAAGTGCGATACCAGTCAAATGATCAGTCGTAACGTCATTATCAGTTGTGCTCGCCGAGGTTGTCATACAGATACCTGAACTACCACATGAAGCCACTGGTGGCACCGCTGTGTAATTCGCACCACTGACTGATTCACAACTTGGTGCTACACCCTTTGGTGCAAATTGTAACTGGAATTGCTGAGCAGTAATCGCTAAACCAGTATTTTCTATCGCTATTCGAAGTCGCGCAGTCTCCCCGAGATTGAATCCACCGGTAGCAGTGTCTTGAGCTCCAGCCCAACTAGCTCCCCCGTCCACTTGCTCTGCACCAAAGTAGACTGACGGCTTAGTGTCAGTTCGCAGACGTGACACATAACTATCCCAGCCTCCATGAAAGCCCCAGTAAGTAAATCCTATCCCACCTGAAGTATATGAACTATCGACGGCTGACGTGGTCGCAACCAATGTACCGGCCTCAGTATAGACATACACATCAATTGTATCGTCAGTCTGCCAATCAATTTCTACTTCATACCAACCTGTGCTGTAAGTAATATCTGTTGTACTGGCTAAAATTGATACCCCACCAACCTGGTCAGTACTTTCAGCATCTTTCACCAATGAAACCCGGTCAGTACCCAATACTTTGAGACACACCCCGTAGTTTTCATTGTTACTACCGGCCGGCGAGCCTGTTGGCTGGACACCAAAGAGCGTACATGGCTCATCAGACGTACCTCCAGATGGACCAGGAGTAGTATCAATGTATTGCATAAAGCGAATTATCTCTCCTTGATTGACCGAGATATCAGTCCGGAAAATACCGTCAGTTGCCTTGGATCCTTCAAAGCCTGACGTATCAAGTCCAAAGCCACCACCAAAGGCAAACGTTGAGCCGGTGTCAAAGAGACCAGTATCACCCTCGTATCCGGCCAGATTATTGTCATCGAAGTCATCTGCAACCAGGAAGACTTCAGTGCTAGAGCTGGTCGTAGTAACTGATACATTATCGTAATACATATAAATATCAGTTACCGTTTGACCCGGCAAACTTGGCACTTGAACCCATACATCCGCGGACACACCAGAATTAAAACGTTCAATCCAATACGGGATGAGCGCTGTCCCCGTATCATCAGTAAAGCGCAAATCGTCAAAGTCTGCCTGCATGGTTTGACCAATACCGTCATACGCCACTGTCATTTTAACTGGCTGGTCAGTGTAGGTTGCTGCATCATCATTAGCTATCCTAATCCGTTGGCGTGCTCCCCAATCATTGTCATACCATGTACCAGGAGCGGCTCCTTCACCTCCATCATCATTTCGCCAACGATAATGTGTTTGTTCAGTCAAAAGACAATCACTATCATCCCACCGGATTGAGCTACACGCATCGGTACCATCCTCATCATAATCTTCACCAGCTAGATTACCACTATGTCCTGTGAAGCTCCAGCTATTGGTGGTAGTAGCATCAAGCGACACATTTACCCCGCCAGTGAATCCACCGTCAGTAAAGACTGAGCCAGTAATGATAAGAGAAGCGTTAGCATCAAGTGTCGTTGATGCCAACGTAATCAACCGAGCGTTATTAACAGCTTGATTAAAAGTACCGTTATCAAGTGACGTGACTGTAGAGGTGCCGAGAAGTTGCAGACCACTGAGATTGAGATCATCGAAGGTAAAGTATTCACTATTGAAGGTACCGCGTTCAACTACTAGCTCGTACTGACCCATTCCAATAGATTCAATAGTGGTGACATTCGCTCCATTACCCAAGATACTGAGTGTACCTCCAGCTACCGTTGTTGTTGCGCCAGAAGCGATAGTGACGGTAACCTGACGTGAGCCGCCCCCTAACGCCACACCGTCAAAATCAGTGGCGTAACTCCAATGCTCTGTTCCACTAGTAATACGATAATCACCAAAGATTGCTAAGTCACCATTATTACCAGCGTGGTCTTGAGAGTACAGTGATGCCCCAGTCCCGATGACTAGATTGGTCGATGACGCTTGCCACATACTGACGTCAGTATCCGCTCCAATCACCAAGGTGCCGTATAGTTCAGTGGCGGCTGTCTTGATGTTAGTTTCAAACGTAAAGCCGGCATCAAGCACTACCGTTGATCCAGTCCAAGTAGTCGGTCCACCGCCAACATCATTGGTAAATACGCCACCTACATACAACACCCGACTTGGACTCAAAGCAAAGTTGGCTGCTGAACTGAGCGTAAAGTTGCGAGTGACTGTCGCATGTTCACCAATGGTCCAACCACCAGACGCACCAGTAAACCGTAAGTCATAAAATACGTTCGCTCCCGGATCGATCGTTTCCCCAGCATCACTAGAGTTGAAGAGTACGCTACTTGATCCAGTATCAAAGGTTCCGTTAGCAGCATCAAGTGAGCCGCCAATTGAGAACGTTCCATCACCAATTGCCAAGCTTCCTGTCGCTATACTTAGGTCACCCAAGAGCGCCGCTGATAAATCAGTCACTGTATAATTAGCGGTGTCAGCAATTACCAGATTGAAGAGATCGTTGCCGCTCAGGGTCACATCATACGCACCAGTTGAAGTAGCTAGCACAACTGTTCCTGCCGAAGCGACTACCGTATCAGTTACTACAAAGTCTGCTCCGACAGTAAAGATTCCAGCTGGAAGCGTGACTGCACCTCCCGCTACACTAAAGGCTCTAGTGGCAGTGGCATTGACGTCAGTCATAGTCCAGCTACCTCCAGCTCCATCAAAGCGCAGGGCTGCGACATCAGAACCACCAAGTGTTACAACTTCTCCCGTACTAGTGCTATCAAAGTACAACAACCCGTCACTAGCAACGAAGCTTCCGCCAACATTCACAAATGATCCATTGATTGTTGTTGTGGCCGCTGGCAGGGTCACAGCTCCGCCAGTAATTAAGAAATCGCCACCGACTGTTAGATTCGCATCGTTCACGATCCAACTCCCGCTACCAGTAAAGGCAAGATTATGGAAGTTACCGTTATTGATATCGATGATCCGACTGGCACCAGTAGTAGTAAACGTGGTGGTCGCGGTACTGGCGTCATACACCGCCCCACTACCAGTCTCTAAACTTCCTCCAATAGTATGTATCTCTCCGGCCGTAGTTGTATACGAGGCATCATCTTGTAACTCCAGCGATCCATCATAGGCTGCTCCTGCCCCACCACCACTGATGGTTACGTTACCACCTGGTGCGAAGGTTTTATTATCCCACACAACTAATTTGGTATCGGCTGGCAACACGAGCGTATCTGGTGAACCATTTGTGGCCGTAAAGAGAATATCAGCGTCGTTACTACTATCCCACGCCACAAGATCGTCGATCGTAAGTGGAAGACCAGCTTCATGACGAAGAATGACGTGATTTTCGTAAATATCCAAACCATTAATTGACGAAATTGGATCCTGGGTTACTGTCACTCCATTTTCAGGTTCGTCATCAATATAAATAGTGACCACGTCGCTCAGTCCATAGTTAATACCGCTAAATGTATACGCCCCCGTACCACCTCCTAGCCCGTCACCATTACAAGTTGTGCTCGCAAAGAGGACGGTGTCCATACTCAAGAAGACATTATTAGTTGTACCGTCACAGGCCGCTGATGTACTAACCCCATCATCAGCATAAACAGTTCCAGAAATATCAATGATCGCAGCAGAATCTGCCCAAACAATATATCCAGGGTCACCACCGCCAGAACCAGGGTCAACATCAAATTGCTCACCCACTAAGTTGCCAGGAGCACTCACAAAGCGCCACGAGCTTGGACTACTACCCGTGGCAGTAATATTGATTGCACTGGCCAAAACAGACGTCGTAGCAAAGGCGACATTAGTGAAGTTGCGCGCTGGGTTCGCCCCAATCGCACCACCGCCGATTGTCATTCCAGACCCGCCTGCAATCTCAATCAAGAAATCACCATTAGAAATGTCTGCTACTGTTGGGGCTCCAGTGATTTTCACTCCATCAATCGTCGTATCTCTAAACTGATAGTAATCGAGATCAATCGCGGCATTACCACCAAGTGTAAACTCGTATGTTCCACCACCACTTACCGCCACGGTAGTGGTAGCAGTAGTTGTTCCTGCTACCGTCAAAGAGCCTCCTGTGTAGTAGACAGACCCCCCTGATTCAATAAATACTCGAGCCTGCCTCTCGGTACCGAGTGCAGTACCATCAAAGTTAGTGGAGTAACTCCAGTAATCATCATAAGTTGAGTTTCGATAATCTCCAAAGATGTACAAATCACCTGACACACCTTGGTGATTGCGCGAATAGACTGAGCTACTATCTTGAGTAGTGATTATAGTGGCAGTAGCATTCCAGAATCTTGGTTGTGTTGTAGAAGCGGTAACAATCACATTGTATGTATCACCAGTAGATTTCGAGTTCACGTCATACGCCTGATCTCCATATAACCGCAGGGTTGAACCAGACCACGTAGTTGCATTATTTAAGAGACTGTTAGTAAACATATTACCAACTGCTAATACCTGACCGGGTGCTAACACGAAGTTACCAGCAGTCAGATTCATATCATTGGTAGCAGTAGCATGTTCAGTGAACGAAAAGGTGGCACCGCCATTTATAGTGACGTCAGCAAACGGTGAATCACCAGCAGCGATAGTTGATGCTCCGCTCGCATCACGGAACCCTACTAACCCACCGTTAGCAGTAAATACTCCATCGTTATTCCAACTTCCGTACGCTTCAAAATTAGCTGAATCACTAGCTAAAACTGTTCCCAGTGGGCCAATATACACATTTCCGGCGACTGAAGTGAGCGGGTCATTTGTCGTTAGATTTAGGGTTGAGGTACCGTTACTTCCAACGATTAAATTATTAAACACTTGAAGGCCAATAGTCGGTGCCGTGGCTACCGTTGCAGCACCAGCGGTATCAATAATGAGATTGTGGTAGCCGGTACGTAGAATATTTGGAGTGGCACCGCTATATCGGACTGAACTACTACCACGAACGAAGTTACCAGGTTTAACAAAGACATTGCCAGATCCAGAAAGCTCTAAGCTAGCACTTCCTAAATCGTAGAAGTGTCCAGTTGCAACAGTCAAAACATTTCTCACTGTCGTAGTAGCGTCACTGGCTGGAGTGGTAAATTCTGCGTTAATGCCGTTACCGAGCGTCAGGTTATAAAACGCCCACGGATTGGCGCCACCAAGCGTATTCGTACGTTTAATGAGGGTCGTACCGCCAGTCATATCAACTAGCCCATCGCCAGACAGTGAACCCGTCTCAATTGTAATATTTGCGACTCCAGACACAGTACCAGCGTCAACGGCAATGCCAGTTTCTGAAACAATTGGGGTCTGGATTGCCCAACCACCGTTAGTACCTGTAAAGGCTACATCATAGAACGTGATAGTGGAACTCGCGGCTGAACCAATTTGTTGACCAGTCGAAGTCGCAGTGAACGTAACAAGACTCGATGCTGGTTCATAGGTAGATCCAGTATTAGCAAAGAAGGAACCACCGATTGTCAATGCATCAGTCCCAGCCATATTCATAGCAGCGTTCATACCAAGTCGGAGCGAACCATCAGCGGCTGTGACACCGTAGCCTTGTAAGTCAACGTCACCACCTGGTTCAAAAATCTTACTCCCCCAAACAAACAATCCATTTCCATTTAAGACATCAAGTGTGTCAGTGGTGCTAGTAGCAGCCACAAACGGGATGTCAGAGTCGTTATCATTATCGTACCGAGTCATGTCAGCAATCGTGAGAGCAACGGTATCTTCGTGACGAACAATCACTCGATTAGCATAGAGATCAAAGTCAATTACTTCGTTAGCCACAGCAATCGCTGTTGGTCGCAAAGCAAATTGTCCTAATAGCGTATCATCGCCACCTCCCAGACCACTTAAAGTCGCATCTTCGGTCAGACCAGAATCCGTCTGTACAAGTGAAGCAACAGATAAATTGAGGTTACCAAATTGTACGTCTTCAGCCAACGTCGTCCAGAAACCGCCAGGCATATTGATGTCTGGATCGCTGTCGATATACCATGCTGCTAACACGTAGGCATTATCGGTAACTGTTGTAGTTGCTGCTGCAGTTGGCGTAGTGTCATTCGGTACAAACGTCCACGCTGGCTCAATGTCAAATACTGAACTACTATCAACATTTTCAAACGATGCTACCCACCAACTGTAATTTTCAGTTCCACCAGGATCATTATTTACAAAATCATAGCCCGCAGGTTCGCTCGCCGCATCAGTTACTACATGGTACCAGATTCCAGCATAAGCCTGGTTTTCATTGTTGTAACCCAAGTCTTTACCAAGCGTCCAGCCAGCAGGACCAGTGATATCAGCGTCATCATTCCGACCTATGATCGCTACTACCACATCGTTATCTTCGACTGTCGGCATCGTCACCGAAATATTTCCAGCTGGAGCAACATTCGCAGCGCCAGTCTGCTGATCGCGCAACACAATTTCTCTATAGAGCACTTCATCACTGGCTCCGATTGGGGTTTGGGTAACAGTAGCGGCCGTTGTGGTGCCACCACCTAATTCAGCTCGCTTAATGACAAATTGTCCAGTCAAGCTATCATCACCTCCACCCAACCCACTAATAGTAACGTCGTTTGTTATATCAGCTGGATTCATCAACCGACCAGCAATTGACAGGTTATTGGCTGCTCCAGCAATATCTTCATCAATGGTTGTCCACAAACCACCTGGAGCCGCTACATCCGTGTCAGCGTCGACATACCACGCGGCTAGCACGTAAGAACCATCGGTTACAGTCGTACGACTCAAAGCCTCGGGAGTTGTGTCGTTATTAACTTCGAACCAAGACGGAGTGATCTCAAACGGATCATCATTCTGTGCGCCCCGAAATGAGCCCATCCAGTAATTTACTTCTTCAGTACCATCATCATTGATAAAGATATAGTCAGCTGGTTCGGTAGTTGAATCGTTGACGACTCGATACCAGAGGCTGGCATATCGGGCGTTGCCGGCCACAGAAGAACTAGCTGCAGCCAATGCCCATCCATCTGGAGCGGTAATTCCAGCTGCATTGTTATCTTTTCCAATAATTGCCACGAGTAAATCCCCATCAATAACTGTTGGTCTAGTGATGATAATTGGTTCACCACCGGTTATATTTCCAGCTCCTGCCACCTGATCAACTAGCGTGACATTGGTTGGATTGCTGGCGTAAACATCATGGTCTAAGTATGCCATGATTTTTGGTTCACCAACATACGACACACCATTGACACGATATGAGCCATCAACCGGATTACATGCCCCACTGAACGTCGAACTGCCGTTTACTACCACTGTAACCACTGGTGAAATACCATCACATACCGGCCCGCCCATTGGCGTCACTCCATCGTCAGCATATACAACTCCAGCGAAGGCAATATTAAAGTTACTATCATCCCACTGGATTGAGCCTGGGTCACCAGTATCATTGTCATAGGCTTCACCGTAGAGATCACCTCCTCCATTGGCGAAAGCCCAGTAGCCGTTTGGTGTACCACTGGCCGTGACGTTTGTTGAGGTTCCGCTAATAAATGTGAAGGTGAAATTATTATATTGCGTCGATGGCTGTGCCTCGATTGTACTCTTATCAACCGTAATACCAGTTGTGCCACTCGCTACGGCAAAGGAGCCATGTGAGAAATCAGTAACGGTGGTGCTGTTTAATAATTCAAAACCATTGACACTAGTGCTGCCAATAGCGAAGTACTGAGCGTTTAGTACCCCACCAGAGAGTTGTAAGGTGTAGGTACCAGCCAATGAGTCGACCGACGTGGTAGCAGCGTTCGTACCCACCATATTAAGCGTAGCGCCGTTCGAAATTACCACTCGAGAACTACTTGCAATCAACACATTTGCCTGACGAGGAGTACCTGAGATATCAGTACCATCAAAGTCAGTGGCGTAACTCCAATACTCAGCTCCCGTCGTCCGGATATAATTCCCATAAATATTGAGCTGCCCGTTGATGCCTCCAAAGTCAGGCATATAAATTGATGAAGTATCAGCTATACTCGATGTAGCAATGGTTGAATTCCAAATGACAATATCAGTGTCACCAGATACCTGAACGGTGGCATAATCATCCCCAGAGTCCAATCGGTTGGTTACTGTGTAATCACCACCAGTGAGAACCAAAGTCGATCCAGTCCAAGTAGTTGAGGCAGCATTAAAACTATTTATAAAACGCCCAGCTACTGAAATAGTGGTTCCTACATCTTGCACAAAACTTGCCCCAGTTAAGAGACTGAGATTATTCTCAATGGTAGTAGTACTAAGTGACCAACCGCCACCCACCCCGTCAAAGGCTAAGTTGTGGAAAATACCGGTACCGAAATCAATGGTTTCATTTAGGTTGGTACTATTAAACGTTGTCGTAGCATTATTAGCATCGTATGTACCACCAGAGTTCAAAGCTGAACCACCAATAGTGAACGTATCAGTTGGTGCCACCAGTACTGCTCCATTAACCGTCACGTCACCATCAGCATCGGTATTGGCTTCGTTCAAGGTAAAGGTTGGTGCACCATCAGAAACCTCATCGGAACTAGTCGCGGTAAAGAAACTAGTTGGATCAAGTTGGTTGTTATATTCCGTTGCAATCCAACCCGCACTGCGTACTTCTGATGCAAATCGCAATTCATCAAAGAATCCATCCAACTCTTCACTGCCATCAAACCCACCCAAGACTGTGTCTTGATCTTGTCCAATCACTAAACCTCCCGCCGTGAGATCAACTGCATCCATTACCTCAACGTCTGGCCCTTCATCATCTTCGACTCCGTCTATGTAATAGCGGAAAAGATCGTTCGTATCGTCACGAACTGCATGATAGGCCTTCCACGTATCATCGTTAATAGCAGTGATACTCACAAATTCTTCAGCATCACTTTCCCACTGTTCAAACTGTGCATTATTTGGCAATCGAATTAGGAATTCATTTGGGTCACCCGGATTTGCACCCGAAACAATGGCATGGTTAATATTGTTATTCGTGCGGTACCACCACGAAGTTGTAACGTCAGTTTGACCATGGAGCGTTGTGGTGGCTAATTGAATGTAATCGACATTAGCTACATCAAATTCTTGCCCTCTACCAAATCGCCCTGTTGTACTAGCGGCGGCTACATAATCATCACCATCAAAGCCATTACCGGTACTATCAATATATACACCAAGATTTCCCGTACCGGCTACCTCCTCACCAAGGTGGTATACAGCAATAAAATTATTACTCCAGACCGCATTACGACCATACGGATCAGTAACGTCATACGCAAGCGCGTTCATACTGTCGGTATAAATATAGATAGTGCTGTCTTCTGTACTACTGAGTAGTGGGATTTTTACATACATTTCACCAGATTGTGTCGTCGTACTAAAGGTGACCAATTCGTACGCCAATTCTGTTTTTCCGTCGCCATCTGTTACTCGAATGTCAGCTCCATCAATAGCAACTGAATTCCAAAAATCAGGTCCGAGTAATGACATATCGACATACAATGGGAAGTCAATCAAGGTTGTCACAACTGACGTTGATGCAATGGTCAAACTAGTTCGTACCCCCCATGCAGCGTCATACCAGTTTGGTAATGCACCGTCACCAAAAACTACGTTTTCAAACGATGAACCGCCAGTTGTAATATTTACACTATCTAATGAAGTAAAGAGAACCGTGCCGTCATTATTATTAAAGTCACCACTCGTGGTAATCATTGTACCTCCAATCGAGAACACACCAGACGGGAACGTTACAAGACCGTTTTGTAAGCGAAGCGTGTTACTTGTGGTCGCATTCGCATCAAGAAACGTCCAGTTACCACTCCCGTTGAAACGTAGATCGTAGAATTGATTTAAGAATTGGATGCCATTCAACAGAATCAATTCAGCGCCAGTACCAGTAAATTCAACTTCATTGTTATTGTGCATGAAGGTACCATAATTCAAAAACGAACCACCAACAGTCAACTTATTGGTTGGTAATGCGACGGTGCCAGTAGCTACAATGAAGTCGCCAGTAATCACTATTGTTGATTCAATAAATGCTGGTGAGGTAGTAGCATCATTAAAGGTAATATCATAGAAGTTAGAACCGCCAGCAGCTATATTATGCGTTGCTTCATCAAGTACTGTATCGGCCACAAAGGTTTCTACCGAACTCGTTGCATAGAAAGTAGTTGGTGTGCGTTGGTTGGTATTTTCCGCCTGTGCCCAGTCTGAGTTTCGCTTCACCGCTGCAATTCGAAGCTCGTCAATATATGCCGCTAACGTGTTATCGCCGCCAGCATTACCTCCAACTCGAATACCATCGTTATTAGCCGGATCTACTTCGTCCTGTGTTGGGTTGCTTGGAGAGAGCTGTACCCCATCTTCAAATACCAATAAGTTTTCACTGGTTGAAGTCGGACCAACTGTCTGGAAGTGATGCCATTCATCTGGGTCACGTGGATTGATGGTATAGCCAGTATTGTTGCGACCAAAGTAGAATCGACCATCATTGCCAGTATTCCATGGTCTAAATTCAATTTCTTGCGGATTAGCGTTTGTACCCCACTCAAAGAGTGTTTCATTATCAACCGCCGACATAAAGTAGAGACCAGTAGCGCTCAGCGGATCACCCGATTGCCACGTAAAGCTATTGCCGAGCAAGTACCCGTCCGTTCCACTCGCATTAAGCGCAGTACCCATAGTACCGGCCGTTGTGGCCATCGCCGCTTCGAGCACCACCAAATCCCGATCGTTAGCGGTCGAGTCATAGACAAAATTACCTAACGAAGTCGGATCATCACTAAAGTGCCAAACGGCTTCGTACTCAGCCCAGACAGCTTCTGAACCATGCGTATCATCGGCGGCATACGCCATTGCTGTGGCATTATTAAAGTAGAGATAGAACGTAGTGGTAGCACTCGCGCTCACGCTGTCAGCCAAGAAATGTAACTCGCCAGTTTCATTACCAGCGTCAAACTCAACTAATTCGTACGGTAGTTCTGTAGTACCGTTGGTACTGGCCATTCGAATATCACGACCATCTGATTGTACTCCACTCCAGAAGTCCGCCCCTAAGGTAGAGAGATCAACATAAATTGGGAAGTTCGTCAGCGGACCACTCACTTCACTGTCCTGAATCACAATCGGGACACGACTGACAAAACTGGTATCCGCATACCAATCAACCGATCCAGGAATCGGTGCAAGATAACTTCGATCATCAGGGACAAATTCGATGTTACTCGTACCAGCCAAGAAAGTACCAGTATTGGTCCAATCACCTGCCACTAAAATATTATTGGCACCAGCAGACAATGTATCGTTACTTCCGATTGTAATGTCATAGGCAGCTACATCACTGGTGACGATGACGGTTTTGTTGGCCCCGTCAATCACTACATCGCCCACCTTGACCAATGAGGTACTCGCATGCGCATCACTCCAATTCACAGACCCACTCCCGTCAAAAGTGGTTGTCGCTAACCCGGTCCAACTAGCACCTGCCCCAATGGTAAGGCTCCCTTGCAAATTAATGGTACTCGTACCGCGCGCCAAAGTACCACTGGCCGTAGTTAGATATCCAGAGAGATCAAGGTTATCAGTAATCGTATAGACTGCGGTCCCAGCCCCCGCACCCATGGAGAGATTATGGAAATTAAGTGGACTCTCTGTACTCGTGATAGTTTCACTAGTACTCGTCGCAATCAAATTAATCGTAGACGTATCAGTACTGGAGGTTGCGTTGTTATCCCACGAACCACTAACATTAAATGTGTTGGCGTCGAGTTCAATGATTCCATCATTAATGAAATCATGAGTCGTGACTGAAACCACATCAGTACTACTGGCAATATAGGTCATTCTTGGACCAACGTAGATATTGGCATTAGTACAATTACCAATGGCACAAGTAGTGAGATTCCCTGACAGATCAACATCAAAGAAAATATCTGAGTTATTGCCAGAGGCAGAGTAATCGTATAAGGCGAGTTCTCCGTTCCATAACGTACCGTCTTCATCAGCTTCAAACGCTAAGTGGTTTTCATACAGCGCCACACCAGTAATGTCACCGAGACCGTCGTATTCAAAGACCGTCACTGCACGATCGGCATCAGTCGCAGCGCCATCTACCCACACAGTAATTGTGTCGCCCTCAAAGGCCGTGACGTTAGTTAATGTCCAAGTCCCATCTCCCGCAACCGTTGCACTCCCAACAACCGCCGGCCCATTATTGACTGCAGCTCTAACAAATCCACTGGTGACTGGTGTTGTCCGATCATACTCGCGGAGCGTACCAGACATATTAACTCCCTCACTCCATTCAACATGCCATTCTTCGAGTTCCGGACAACCACCACCCGCACACGTCATAGTAGCCACAACTCTAATCGTTGCGTATGTATTAATGTCAATATCAGTTAAATCGACTAGTTTCGATGTTGTACCCACACTGTTACCAGGAATCTCTGTGTCTGGAATTAATGCGTATACCCCTTCTGATACCAGATATTCGAATTGATACAGAATCTCACTTGTTCCGCCCTCAGTTGACGTTGCTCTAAAGTTATCAAACTTTGGTCCAGATCCATCGCTAAAGATAATATCTTCGCTAGTAAAGGTTCCAGTGAGAGAACCAGTGTCAAGTCGACTAATGAGGCCAGCACTATCTTCAAAGGCGACAATCGAAACGATTTCTTGAGTGTGTTGATCAGCAGTAGCGCCATCTTCAATAGTACTTAGGAAGATGGAACTCGCATTTTGTGCACCCGAAGTGTCTTTAAGAGCAAAACCACCATTTCCGCCATCTTCAGCGTTGTTATGCACAACCGTTACACCTGGAGTAGTAGCGAAACCAGTTTGGAATGCTTGGCTATATCCACCTTGGTTTTGCACGTCGTCAACTTGGTCAGCAGAGTTAAAGGCTTCAAATGTAACACCACTGTTGGTGCCGTCAGCACTATCCAGTACAATGTAGTCAATATCTTCTGGATCATGTGTCCCACCTGCGCGACTCCGTGCCATCGAGACTCGCATAAATGCACTCGTCACTTCAACGTCGTCAGATGCGGCATTCCCGGCGTTACCACTATCGACATGAGTGGCTACCCAAGTACTATCGTTGTCAGACGATATGGTTAACAGCGCTACCGGATTAGCGTCATCAAACGTAGGCGAAAAGTTCACTACCGTACCAATTGTTCCAGTGTATAAATCAATTTGTAACGTTGATACGTCTGATTCAGTACCCGCAATCACCTTGATACCACCCCCGCCGTCATCAATCGTCCACGACCCCGCTTCCATGACGATATAATCCACTATGGTAGTGCCCGAAAAAGCGTTGGTATAATTATCGACCTTAATCTCAAACGAGTTAGTCGTCTTATTACGCACTCGAGGTGTTCGGTTATTACTAAATGACGAACCATCATATTCACCAGATGCAACTACAACCATATTATTGTAGTTTTTATCTGTTTCGACCGTGAGCCAGTCGTTATCAGTCAACGTGACAGTACCGTATTCACCAATGGTATCTGACAATTCAACTAGGCCATTACTTCCACTAGTTGTCGCTCTCGTCCCATCAAAAATTCCTTGTTCAAATTGCTGCTCTGATGTTTGATACCACGTCGACACGTTTGTCGTACTTTCAATCGTAAAGGCGTCAGCTTCTGACCACGGTGACCAAGCGTTACCGCCATATGGGTCGCGTGCTCGCGTGCGCCACCAATACGTCTCACCATCACTCAGCGCACCCTGGGTTGTATAGGTAATTGTATCGCCAGAATCATATGGACTTGGTCCTCCGCTACTAACGTTCACAAAACCAGGACTGGTACTTGAGTTAAAGGTCGACGAACTCAACAGGAAGTCTCGATCAGTACTAATCGATAGCTCATATTCCAACTGATCGTTTTGCGGATCAGTTGAGAAGAAGTCAAACACTGGTAGTGTAGTGGCAAGTTTTTCGTTATCAAATGGATCACCTTGTGTCGGTATCTCCACTCGCTGTGCCCACTCTACTGTCCAATCTTCCAGACTGACAGTTGTGCCAGACAGGTTAGCGATCAGTCTAATTTCATTATAGATAGAGGAATCCAATCCAGAAATCACAATCGGAGACGTACTGGTCCCAACGCTGTTATTTGCAATCAGATCATCTGAAATCAGTGTCCACGTACCATTGTTATTATATTCTATTTGAATCAAATTAGTACCAGACGTTTCAGTATCATTCCAAGAGACTGTCCCCCAAATATTTCCAACCGTCGCATCATCGAAGTCAATCGGGGTACTCGTGATAGTACCGGCTGCGCCAACCAAACTCGCTGCTCCACTACTAGTGGCTATACTATCTAAGGTATTTGAATTGAACTGATCACCAGTTGTCTGATGCCACTGACTAACCTCGATTGTAACATCGGTTGAAAAACTAAACGGAGTAGAAAAATCGCTTGAAGAGTTAGATCCATCAGGATCACTAGCAGATACTCTCCAATAATAAGTTGTGGTGGCCGGAAGCGTTGTTGGAGACGTAAACTTGATACGGGCACCCGAAGTAAATGGAGCTTTTTGCGACGGTGAATCAATATTTTCGAATAGTAATGGGTTAGCGACTGAATTACGATCTACTTCGGGTGAACTAAAATCATACGAATCATCAATTTGTACACGATAATGAATATCATCGCCAGCGATATCGTTAGTGGTAAATTCCAAGACAGGATCAAATGCATTAGCCTTTTCATTATCAAAGTAGACTTGAAGTGTTGGAATTTCTGGCGGACCAACGGTTTCGAGTTCAGGGTACTGCTGATATCCATCAGCAAACACACGTCCGTCAGCCCGAACCATCCGGAAACAATAATTAGTGTTGACATCAATATTCGTTGCAGTAATGACCCAATCAAATTCAGCCACGGCCCCAGGGGCAATTTCATTTTGAATGACATTAGAAATATTGCGTTCCTCGTACGTACCTAACACAGTACTCGACGCTAACAAGAGTGAATTTAGCACCACGCCATCATTGATACTACTGTTATTGTATCCGGAAAATGTTGCGGTCGTACTCCCAATCTCTCCTACATCATTCCAAGGATTTGCACTATCACATTGCCCCGCCAGTGCTGTTGCGTATTGCAGTTTGAACGCTTCTGAACTAAAGGTACCAGTGGCCGTATTGGCGGTAATACTCATACGCGCCCGCAATACATCTCCATCCGCTACTGCTCCCGCTCCCGTAATAGCGATACCCTCACTGACTGACTCACCGCCAATTAACCAGGTACTAGTCGGAGTCAATACATCTCCGTTTTGGTACCAGCCAAAGGAAATCTGTTCATATCTTGCGTCATTTGCTAATTCTTGTGGACCAAATGCAGTAGAAAAATTATCTGCACCAAACTTACGAGCTTGTACTGGACCCAGAACGTTCTTTTCATCACCATCAGGCGGGGGATCAGTCGAAACATCTTCGTAGTAAATATAGAATGGTACCCCATCGGTAGAAACAATTTGATGACCACCAGTAAACGTCAGTGTATCACCATTAGCATTACCAAAGAAAGCAGCTGCTGGGTCTGTACTGTTAGGGGTGCAACTACCTGTTGTAACATTGTTTCCTAAATTATCTTGTACTGCGAGAGTAACCGCACCAAAACGAGGGGTGCAAACTGCCACCACATACGCTGAATCGTTGGTTAAGAAATATTGAGTACTCATTTCCATTTCCGGCCAAAACGCAGTCGACTCATTTCCATCACCATCAGCTTGCTGCCATGCCGCAATTGGATGTGAAGCATTGGTAAAGCGAACTGCATCACCTTGGCCTTGCACGGCAGCACTACAATTAGTAATAAGATCTCGTTCGCCTCTGGTTGTACTGGCGAGACCGGCGGTTGTACCGTCTTCACAATAGACAGTTGGGTCAGGATTATTTGCAATTGAAGAGAGATACACATACTGAGAATCAACACCGTAAATATCTCTCAGTGTTGGTGGGTATGCTACCACTCCGTCACCAGGAGTATCGCTACGATGCATCACTAATATTGGCTCTGAAGATTCAATCACGACTCCATCACCATCAACCGTAGCTCCCGGATCAGCAGGGTCAGGCGTGAACGTAAAGACAGTACCGGTCGCGACCGTTTGAGATTCGTCTGGCGTGCCACTAGTACCAATATAGGTTTGCACCGATGCGCTTCTAAACGGTGAGTAGACATATGTGTTGTTAACCGCGCGATCGGTCGGTAAAAGATGTGTCGTAGTGGCAAAGCTAATTGGTGCAATTGTATCAGCACCGTCTCCGGCACCTGCACTATTGGTCACGGTCCCAGAAATCGGACCAAGCACACTAATAACCGATTCACCATCAAAAGTCGTAAAGGTGGTTGATTCACCACGATCTAGAGTCGTGGTACCGGTACCATCAAGGCTGACTGAGTTGTTGTCTATCAAACTTGTAACTGTTACTAAGTCTGAACCGCTGTCATCAACAATATAATAAATATCAGTTGGTGAGCTGTAAGTGAACGTTTCTAACTCATCACTCACACTTGTTGCACTACCGTTACCATAATACAGATAGATCACTGCCTGTTCGCCAGCGGGGATAGAATCAACCTGCACCCAAATATCAGCTTCCTCAGCCGTCGCATCAAAGTGCTGTACCCAGAAATCAAGCTCAACAAAATTAGTGACTTGGAGTGATTCGAGTGAACTAGTAGCATAGAAATCGCTTGGTGAACCCTGGTTCTGATACTCAACTGCAGCCCAGTTCTCGTCCCTTGTGGCGGTAGCAACTCGAAATTCATCAAGTAAACCGCGATAGTGAAAACCGGCCCTAAAGTTACTAATCGTCGTTTGATCTTGACCCAGGAAGAGTCCTCCATTATCAACCGACAATGCACCTACGACAATTGTATCGGGGTTTTCTGTATCTCCAACTCCATTGAGATAGAAGTTAAGTTCATCAGTCGAGTCAATTGCAACCGCCATAAAGTGCTGCCACTCCCCATCGTCAAACTCGACACCATTATCGTAGGTAGTGCCTTCATTGTCGTTATTGTATTCAAAGAAGAAACGATTGGCCGTTCCATTAGTATCAAGCGACAAGACAAGTGAGTCTGGCTGACTAATGTTAGCCCCGCTCAAAATCATCTGGTCGGTATTAGTGTTGTTCTGGTACCAGCCTGAGATAGTTACATCGGTTAACCCATCCAATACTTCGTTTGGCAATTCAATATGGTCATTTGAGTCATCACCCAATTCCAAACCAGTACCAACAATACCAGTGGTATCGTTAGAAGTATTTTCGTCGTCGCCATGGTACTGATTACGGGTTGAATCTAGATACGCATCAAGGTTGCCTGTACCAGCTGGACTTTCAGCAAAGTGGTAGACAGCAACGTAGCCATTGGTCCATACATTTTCTGAACCATAGATATCGTCTTGATCATAGCCCGAGACTTCTGAGTTATTGAAATAAATATAAAACTCATTATCAGTACTATCACTAAGATCGGTCTTAAAGTGCAACTCACCAGTTTTTCCTCCTGCATTAACCGCCACTACATCAATTGGCAGTTCAGTCACTCCGTCCGCCTGAGTCACTCGAATATCAGCACCATCGCTTGCCACTCCACTAAAGAAACCATCGCCGAGTGTTGCTAAATCAACAAAGACCGGAAAGTCAGTTAAATCAGCAGTGAGTGCCTGCGGGGGAATACTGATCTTAATACGCTGCGCCCAGCTGGTACTGTACCAACTTACACTCGCTGCATTATCAATAGTCTGCGCTCCACGGACCAACGCAAATTCGTCGGGGTTAGCCAAGTTGCGTGATTCGGCTACCGCACGAGCCTGGCTGAATTCTTGATTGGCTACACGTAACTCATCGATCTGTCCATTCCATGTACCACCCCCACCAGTTCGTCCAACCTGGAATCCAGTTGAAGTCGTGTTTGAAGCATTGGTGACAGTTTGTGCCTGCGTCTCAACCAACACAGCGTTGTCATACACTAAGTTACTACCACTGGTGCTAGAGGCGCCTAAAGTGGCAAAGCTATGCCAAATCGTATTATCACGAGCGAAGTTGTAGGTTGTTCCACCAGTGTTACCAAATACAAATTGCCCGCGATCTGAACCGTTATCCCATGGTTCAAAGTAAATCTGACTCGGCTGCGCACCAGTTCCGAACTGATACAACGCCTCCGCGTTTGCTGCGGTCTGATAGTAGAGCCCAGTGACATAGAGTGGCCCACCTGTAAAGTGCCACGTGGTCGTTGCTAAATATCCAGAACCAGAGCCAATATCAAGCGCTGTACCGAACAATCCAGTAGAGGTCGCGAATGAGGAGCCGGTTACTACCAGATCTCGAAAGTTACCTGTTTCATCAGTGATTAAGTCGCTTGCCGCTGCACTATCATAGAAGTGATACACCGCCTCATACTCCGTCCACACAGCTTGGGAACCTAGCGGATCAGTTGCAGCGTACCCGCTCGCAGCAGCATTGTCATAATAAATGTAATAAGTGTTTGCTGCCGCCCGCGCCACCACTGGTGCCAAGAAATGCAAATCTCCGGTCTGACTACCAGTATTAATTTCCGCCAGGTCAATCGGCAGCTCTATGCCATCGCTAGTAGTCACTCTAATATCTCCACCGTCACTCTTAACACCACTCCAAAATTCACTACCGAGCGTACTCAGGTCAATCGAGACTGGGAAGTTTTGTAGATCTTCAGTAACCGCTAAGGCGGGAATCTCGATTGGTATTCGGCCCCCCCACGCAAAATCAAACCAGTTAGAAACTGCCGTACCAGCGTTGGTAAAGTTCGTACGCGGCACTTCTTGCACAAACCGAATATCACTACCATCTGCTGCCACATTACTCCAGAAATCACTAAGCGAACTATCGAGCTCAAAGAAGATTTGTTGTTCAGTCAGATCGGACGTACCATCACGGTTATCAATTAAAATCGGCATCCGATACGTCCACTCACTTGACCAAAATGGATCCAAAAGACCGTACTCAGTGTCACCCACCGCTTCAATCCAGTACTCACCACGAGAAAAGGCTGGGAAACTAATATCCATTTTAAAGTACTTGGTCTCTCCAGGTTGAATAGTATACGTACCCGGAGTATGCGCCTTAACCGCAAAACTGCTAGGGATAAACTTTTTGTCTGGTCCAAAGCCAAAGAAGTTACCGACTCGCTTCAATAAACCAGGCGCTGGCATTTCTCCTGGCTCGATGACTTCTGCTTCCCAACCACCTTGGTACATAGTGTAAGTCTGTTCACTGACTTTCACATTTTCTACCCGACAGGCGGTATTGTCGCCATCAATTGAATCACAAGTACGCACGACATTTGTATTACGACACACGTAAGTATCGTAAGTAATCTCTTCACTACTCGTGGCATTGATTGCCGAATCAACCGGCACGTCGTCTACTGCAGCCTGGGCAAATGGTAAAATAGATTGTATACGAAGTGCGCTAGTGGTAGCTAAATCAATCACTGACTGGACTGAAGTGGTGGAAGAATCTGTTGGCGCTTCATCCTCCACCATCTCTGTAGTAGTTGATTCTATTTCAAGCGGAGCTTCATTACTATCCTCCCCAACAGACGAGGTAGTAGCGAGCTCAATGACTGGATCAATCTCTACAACATCAACACCATCGTCGGAAGGCTCATCATCTGTCGTCACTGGCTCACCATCGTCAATCACTTCAGCAGCAGTTGTCGTTGCAACTTCTATTATCTCATCATTCGCAATAACTGGAGCCAAAAAGCGTGAGATATCTTCGAGTGATTCAGTTATCGGTGTACCGGAATATTCCCAACCAGCTTCACAATGATAGACAAATGGTCGATATTCAGGAATGACTAAATTTTTTGGTTTGTTTTGGTTCCATTCCTCAATCGCTATCACGTCTCCTTGAGTATGTGGGAAATATGCTTGCAAAGTAAAATCATCTGCATTGTTTGAGGTATTAGTAACATTAAAGTAAGTCGTGACTTCGGTTAATCCAGCATACGTCACTTCATCAGATTTAATAATTAAGGTCTCACCAGAATTTTCATCAGTATTTTTAAATGTAATCTCTTTACCATTCGGTAATGTTAATCGATCACCAGACAATGGTTCACTCACAAAGCCATTATCGTCAAGTACAACTCCTTTCGGAACAAAATTACTTGTTTGCTCCAACGTAAAGATTTCTAACCATACACTTTCGATAAACAGTGATTCGAGGATGTCAGGATTATTATTATATTCAAGCTCAAATAGTAAGTCGTCCAAGACTGACTCATCGACAATTTCCGGCAATGCAAAGAGGAAATAGCCACCATTGATACCGTTTGAGACTTCGTCTTCTATGACAACTTCCCCTCCTTGCGTCCATGTTTTCCCTGCATCGTAGGAATATTTAAATGTTACTGCCGGAATAGCATCTCGAGTTGATTTTTTCTTTGCTGCCATCGAGACACGCAATTGTGCGCCGGTAATAGCTACATTTTCCCCCACCAAAGGAATGCCAAACCCGCCCAACGTAATTGAATAGTCAACACAATCTTCGATACAAACGGTGTTTATGTCTGGTCCTATAGTATCCTCGGTTGGCACATCAGTCTCAACTTGGGATGATTCATTAGCTCTTGTCTCAGCTACTTCACTGGAAGCGCCGCTGGTAGCACTTGAGCTGACTGCATCATCAGCTAACACGTCAGTTGTTTCACTCGTGGTACTAGTTGTGGTGGCGATGCCAGCTACCTCACTCGTACTCGTAGCCGGTGTACTAGTTAGATTATCGACACTGTCTTGCTCGCTCGCTATCGTCTCGTCGTCAGTTGATGTATCAGGAAGTGGCAACGGTGCGTTTTCTACTTCAGTTTCACTTATAGCGGTAGTGGTACTGGCACTAGTGAAACCAAAGAAATTTGTTACAGCAGCAAACGCGTACGCAAACACTGAATCAACAGTCCGCAATGCGCTGGAAGAACCAACTTCTAATTCCAAATCGTCTTCCTCTGCCGAAGCTTCGGTTGCGGCTTCCGATTCTGGGATTGGGGACTCATTTTGATTATCAGAGGTTACATCGACTCTATCTGCTTGATCAGCAACATCGGTTACCGCTTCGTCCGGCACAGTAATGAGCTCATCAGTCACAGCCGTCGATGTCGCCACATCATCTGACTCAAATACATCCTCTGACATCTGCGCCTCTGCCATCTCCTCAAAATCATCTGCTTGCACAACCGGTTGTTCTGTTGAGGCAGTAGCTTGCTGCAGTGTCTGCTGTGCTGCCTTTCCGACTTTGAGTGAAGCAGAGTTGATGGAATTAAATTCTTGCGTCAACGCATCCCCTGTAAGGTTCTGAAATACGAGGGTTTCTCGATTGTCCCATCCGTCAGCCTCGATTGAATCTGGGAAAACGTTAATCGTACGCACTGTAATTTCTTCTCCGACTGTAAATTGCGCATATGCTATGTAGCCTAACCCTAGTGAAAAGCAAAGAATAAGTGTAACAAAAATGTGAGCACCATGAAAAAGCTGAACGAGTGATTTCAGCGCTTGAAATGAACTGTATATTCGTGTTGTACCTCTGCTGTTGTTAGAATTTTTTAAATACACTCCAACCAGCCCTACATTCACTAAATAGAATGTAGGTCAATTATAAGTATACCGCGCTTAGTCGTAGACTAAGCGCGGTATACTTGATTTTATGTGGATTGAGAGGTGAATTTACTTCAAAATTGACTTCACATCATTGATTTCCTTTTCAATCAAGGTCTCTGATACTTCGAGTGCTTGATTCAAACCTTTGACAGCTTCTTTTTCGCTGGCGGAGAGACGTTTCCGTTTCGTTATATCGTGTATCTGATCATAGATTTCGTCGCGCAAGGCAGAAAAGATTTTTTCCATTTGATCTTGGATGTCCCTGGTTTCTTTTCGGAGTTTTTCTTCTTTCTTGGCGTGATTCTTTTGTTCGTACCAAATGTATATAGTCATTAATAGTACAACAGTAACTAGTATACCAATTAGAATGTTGATGCCAGTGAATAATGCCCAGAACGACCAAGCTTCTTCTACTTCAACTGGTGGTAGCCAACCAGCAGTTATAAGTACTGCAACTGAACTTTCAGTGCTATTTCCAGCCTTATCAAAGGCGATAACTTTAACAGTATATGTGCCGTCCTCTAACTCACCGAGCAAGTAGCCAATTTTTGCTTCGTCTGGTGTAACATCAAACGGCTCTTGGTCAGCGATGGTCATTTCATACCGTTCGATACCTGACGTGACATCGACGGCAGCGAAAGTTAGTAGTGGGAACGAGTCTGGTTTAGTACCGGCTTGAACTTTAATATTGAATTTTTCTGGTGCGACGGTATCAATCAAGAATTGACGGTTGAGTACCGTTCCCCAACCAACTTGGTTGCGGTATTTGATACTAAGATACTGCACTCCTTCCAAAGCATTTTCCGTAGTGATGGCAAATTCAGAAATCGGTGGGTCATAGACTGCATCTTCGTTTTCATCTGGCTCGTTATCAGAAGACGTTGATACTTCAACTGCCACTACGTTTACATCAAACGGTAATGTCCAAGTGAACAAGCCTTGCTTGCTGTTATACCAGACATCGGGATCAAGAAATGTTTGTGACCCAACTTCTGGAGCACGAGGCGGATCACCAAATGCAATGGTAGCATTTTCACTACTAGTATCTTCCGGTTCTTCTGCAGCCGGAGTTGGTGTTGGTGCGGGCGCCGGTGCAGCCGCTGCCGTAACTGTAAAGCTTGCCGGGTTACCAGTTTCAAACACATCGGTACCCAAACCATCAGCGGCCAAGATTGACACCTCGCCAAACGAGACGTTTGCAGTTCCTTCCGCTACAGTCCGGAAGTTGACGTTGAGGAGTTTTGATTGAGAAGAAAATGGGGTCGGACTCCCACCGCCAAACGTGATAGTACCAGCACTATTAGAGAACGCTGGTTCGGTAGTCCAGAGCGAAAAGGCTGAACCATCTTTGGTAACACTGGTCACTGTCACGACAGCTGGATCAAAATTTATCGTCGCTTCAACTGCATTGATACTGTCGCCATTAGGAATCGCTTGGATGGTAGCAGTAAACGGAACCCCTGCTGCAAAGGAACCGCTGGCAGGACTAATGCCAACGTTTGCTGCCCACGCAGTAGTAGTAAAAAATAAAAAACTAACCACCAACAAAACCACTGGTAGTAAAATATTTAAAATTGAGATGAAACGAGAGAACACAAGAACAAACATAAACTTCGGTACTTATATTATTACATACGACGCTTTCGTTTTTCGCGAGTAATCTTCAGGTGGACTTTTTCTTTATCTTCCGGTTTCAATAACGGTAGTGAAAGAATCAAAACACCGTTTTTAATTTTGGCGTCAGCTTGTTCGATGTCGACACTTTCCGGCAAAATAATCCGACGATAAAATTCTCCCCACATACATTCTTCAGTAAAAAATGCACCGTTGGGTTTTTTCTTTGGGAACACAAGGTATTCTGGCCGAAGTCGCCTCCCTTCAATCAACACAATATCGGCGTCACCTTCAATCGACACGTTAATGTCATTGATGTCTGCTCCAGCTGATTGCGCGTAGATGACAATCAAATCTTCTGTCTGGTAGACATCGACATGCAGTTGTGCAACTTTGTCGACAGCGGTTTCTTCTTCACTTGATTGTAATGAAGCGTTAGAGCGAACACCGCGACCTTTAAGCCGTTGCAAAAATGACATATACCAAGATTATAGCTTACTCGTGAAAAATAATGCTTTTTTACCCACAGATTACTGAACACATCGAAACCCGATCGCAACTCCAGAAAGATTAAGATCTGTATCTGCGTGTACTGCATACACCCCAGCATCAGTATCACTCCCGTAAAAACCGCCGCGCATCATGGCACGCACTCCAGTCTGGCTGGACCAGAAATAATCATCACCATACAACTCGCTTGGTTCCGAACCAGTATCAACGGCTACCCCATCACTAGCCGCACTCTGCACGTACCCAGCTGGCGGCACTGTGCGATCTTGATAGACACCACCTGTGACGTCATCCCGAACCCATTCCCAAACATTTCCAACTACATCAAATGCTCCACTGGCGCTACGACAGTCGACGTGCGAACCAGTTGGTGATGGAGAGCTTCCAGCTATCACACATCGCGTATCGTCTGGAGCACCGAGCGCAAGCTGGTGCCACTCAGCCGCACCTGGTAGTCGCTTCCCAGCTCGTACACACGCCAACTGTGCTTGTTCACGAGTAAGGTAACTCCATGGTGCAGCAGCTTGCACTGACTGTGGCTGGCAGGATTCCTTCGCTAGATTTCTACCCGACTCAATTGTGTTGGCCGGAGTTTTATACTGACAGGCATCTCCAGCACTCGCTTCGTACTGGTCGGCACACGTATAGCTGAGTGCACCGGGCACCACTATCATCCCAACTGGACAGACTTCTTGTTTAGTCGCCATTAATTGCCCGAGCAACGTTGTACCATTGCCTTGCCACGTGTCTGACGCATCAATTCCCAACACGGTTAGTGCCAGTACACCAAATACCACCGCCCCTCCCTTGAGCCATTTCATACATATATAAGTATACGGTACATACACTCAGTCGGAAGTCACCTATACACGTCGTAGTATTCTAGAGATCACTCACACACCGGAAGCCAATCGCAGCAGAAGCAAAAGTAGGATCGATAGCGGCATGAGTGGCATACACCCCAGCATCAGTATCACTACCGTAAAAACCGCCGCGCATCATGGCACGCACTCCAGCCTGGCTGGACCAGAAATAATCATCATTAAAGAGGGCTTGTGGTGTACTTGTGGTTTGGATTGCTATCCCAGCGCTATCAATCGCTGCGACATAGCCTTCATTCGGCAACGTCTCACCGGACCACTCACCACCGTCAGTGGTGAGTTCGGCCACCAGTTCCCAAACGTTTCCGATCATGTCAAACGCACCGCTACCAGCCACACATGCCGGATGACTACCGGTCACTTGCTTGGCTTTCTCTATTACACAACTGGTCGCTGAGTCAGGAGTACCCAAACTGGCAGCGTACCACTCAGGCGCACTCGGCAGACGTTTTCCAGCCCGAGCACAGAGAGCTTCGGCTTGGTGCTTAGCCACTGCAGTCCACGGCAAGATATCTGGTTTCGATACTGGCACACAAGCACCGACTGCGAGATTTTGGGCAGTCTGCGTGACGGTCAATGGGTTAGCAACTGGACACGTCTCCCCTACCCCTACCTCATATGTATCAATACAAAAGACTCCGGCCGCCCCTTCTACCCGCACCATATCAGCCGAGCAGCCTGGTTCGGTCACTTTGGTCGCCAAAATACTCAAGGCTGAATTTGAACCACGCAAAGCGTCAGTAGCATCAATGGTAACACTAGTGAGTACAATAATTCCCACCGTAACCAAAACGTATCGTAGCCCTACTCGAATCATACTTGTAGTATAACTGATACATATATATGTATCAGCTAGTTATGCCGGTACGTTACTCAACGTCACGCACGCAACGAAAGCCAATCCCTGCGCTAGTAAAATCTGGTGCAATTGATACATTTTGTGCAAAAATCCCCGCGTCTGATTTACTACCATAAAAGCCCCCCCTCACTATCCCACGCACTCCAGATGTATTGATGGAAGCATAATCTTCGCCGTACGAAACTGGCGCACGCTCAGCGGTAGTAACTACAATTCCGGCATCATCAACAGCCGCGACATACCCTGACTCTGGCAGCTGACGATCAGCGTACTGCCCATCTGTAATCGTCTCTGCCATCCACTCCCATACGTTACCAACCAAATCATGTGCCCCGAGAGCCGTCATGCACTGACTAGCGCCGGTCAACTCCGGCGTTCCACCAGTATCGATAGCGCAATGGTCTGGTTCAGGTGTCGCTACCGCCAATCGATACCATTCGTCTGTAGTAGGTAGACGCTTACCAGTCCGAGCACAGAGTTGCATCGCTTGCGCTTGATTGACGTAACGCCATGGCAATACCCCGGGCTGACTAGCTGCCACACAAGTGCCCACAGTAAGATTCTCTACCGTACCCAACCCATTTTCTGGAACACTGACGGGACATTGGTTACCAGGACTTGCCTCATACACATCAACACAAAGTGCTCCTTGTCCAGTCAAAAACCGCACGGCGTGCGGTCCACACGACCCTGTACTCTGAGACACTAACCCGGTAAGTGATCCCGAGACACCTTGCAACAAATCACTGGCCTGAATCCCAAGCGTTGAGATGATGACTGACGCCATCACAATCAATCCTACCTTAAGTGACGGACGGCGTAGTGTCATAGCGTTGTGATTCACGTAAGCGCAAATAGTCTAAAACGTAGTTAAGGATAATCAACACTAATAAAATAAAGAGAATGGTACTCAGTAAATAAGTTGTCGTATTTTGATTAGTTAATCCACCGCCAGCATTGAGCGCAACTGAAATTTCTCGATCTGCCACGGCTGCTTCCCGAGCAGCCAATTCTTGCTCTCGTTCAGTCAGAGCAGCCGTATACCGATTAAGCTCAGTTTCCTTCACTCCCACACTCACACCAACTGCAGTAGCGACAAAATCTTGGGTCTGGAGTGTAAGTCCGGCCGTCGCTGGCAGCAATATCCCACTTTGGAATACGAGTACCAGCGTCATAACCACAGCGCTGATTCGCAAAATCTTATGGTAGCTACTTTGTTCTAGTCCGTGCATATGCACATCGTATCACACCGTTTACGCAAAGAGGGCCAAGAGGATAATAAGGAAGAGTGCAGACACCGCCATCATAACCGTAATAATCAAGATAAAGGCGGAAGGAGGTTCATTACGTCGCTGCGACGATACAATCCGGCGCGGTCCACCATGATGAACTAACGCACGGCGCACGTAGATCTTGACTCCAAAGTACACAATCAAAAGTAGTACAGCCAAAATCCCTACTGCTGGTCCGATGATATTCATTGGTAGAATCCAAAACGATACCGTACTAGAGATAGTAGAGTTCTGACCTTCCGCTCCATACACCAGACTCAAAATTGCTTCATACCGCCCAAAGCCAGTCCCGTCATCTTCCCAATTCAAAATAAATTGGCGTTCAGTTCCGGGAAAGACGCCAGCTTCACTCTCGTTAAACGTCAAAAGCGCCACTTGGCTCCCAAACATATTATAGACTTCCAGTGGGCCATACGGACGAACAAGTGTATTACCATCATTTTTTACCGTTGCAGCAAACTCGACGTCCGGTCGCGCGTAGACGAAATTATCAGTTGAGAACGACC
Organism: uncultured Candidatus Saccharibacteria bacterium; assembly: GCA_964352875.1. Taxonomy (GTDB): domain Bacteria; phylum Patescibacteriota; class Minisyncoccia; order Phycocordibacterales; family UBA918; genus OLB19. The sequence goes on along the minus strand of CAYGTP010000013.1, from coordinate 80 downwards.
TAAGTTCAGCCTTATCGATAGCATCTCCAGCAATACGTAGGCTGATGATATTTGCCACTTCGTACCCCCCCCCGGCCCCA
>CAYGTP010000012.1:22513-32010 GCA_964352875.1 uncultured Candidatus Saccharibacteria bacterium | reverse complement strand
TCCGAGTACCGACAAAATCACCGTGTCGATTGAGTCAGTGGATGATTGCCCGCGGTTTACTGCAGCCTTGATAACTGGGGTAACGGTTGGTGAATCACCCAACTGGCTCAAGCGCCGTCTTGAAGCATTGGGTCAACGTTCGATCAATAATATTGTTGATGCGACTAATTACGTAATGTACGCGATTGGGCAACCGCTCCATGCGTATGACGCTGATCTTTTTCCTCAGGTTGATGGCGTGTGGCAGTTTGTAGTGCGGCGCGCAGTACCGGGCGAGACCATCAGCTTGTTAGCTGAGAGTGGTAAAACGGAAGATCGCATCGTAGAATTGACCGGGACGGAATTGTTAATTGTTGACGGTTCATCTAACGTCCCAATTGGCTTGGCGGGGGTGAAGGGCGGTCGCTTTGCTGGGGTACACGCTGGAACCAAAAACATTATTGTCGAAGCGGCACACTTTCATCCGATACTCACTCGCACTACTGCGCGCGGCCTTGGTATTGTGATTGATGCGAGTAAGCGCTTCGAAAACGAACCATCCCGTGAGCTGCCACCATACGCGCAGCGGGATATTCTGGCGCTAATAACTGATATCGCTGGCGGTGCCGGCGAGGGTGTTTTGGACGCATATCTTGCATCGACCACGCCTCGAGCTGTAACGGTGTCACCAGCGCGTGCGAATAGTTTGCTTGGTCTCCAGCTCACTACACCAATCATGCAGTCTTTGTTAGAACGAGCTGGTATTACGGTAGAAGTAGTGGACGATACGTTATATTGTACCGGGCCATTTGAACGAACTGATTTAAATATTGCTGAAGATTTTATCGAAGAGATTGGTCGGATTCATGGGTTGTCCCACATTCAGTCTGTTGTGCCGGCGTCGGTACCATTGCCAGAAATAAATGTCCGACAATATTACAGCGAACAAGTGCGCCAGATTTTAATCGGGTTAGGCTTTTCTGAAGTGGTGACGTCATCGTTCCGAAAAAAAGATAGCATTCAACTTCAGAATGCGCTGGCTAGTGATAAAAGTTATCTGCGTTCAAGTCTCAGTAAGAACCTGATGGAAGTCCTAGATAAAAATGCAGGCTTTACTGATTTGCTTGGTACTACTGATACTCGAGTATTTGAAATTGGCACTGTCTTTACTAAAACCTCAGACAGCGTGACTGAATACGTGGCGCTCGGACTGGGTCTCCGATTGAAACCAACCGGGTACAGCGGCAAAGAGGACAAGGTGCTCGAAACTGTCTTGTCTGCACTCGAAGCCGGGCTGGGAATAACGATTCAACGTACTACCGAGAAGGGGGTGGTTGAAATAAATTTTACAACCTTGCTAGCGGCACTGCCACGACCGACTGCGTATCAGCCGGTGGTGCGTACACCAGATGTGCAGTACCAACCGTACTCAGTGTACCCAACCATGTCTCGTGACATTGCCTTGTGGATTGATGCTGACACGACAATTACTGCAGTCGAACAGGTACTTGGTGACTCCGCTGGCCCACTACGGGTTCGGACCACCTTGTTTGATGAATTTACTAAAGACGACCGCACGTCAGTAGCCTTCAGGCTCGTCTTCCAGTCAGCTGACCGCACCCTGACTGATGAAGAAATCAACCCCATCATGGAGCAAGTGTATGCCGCTGTTGCAGCTCAGAATTGGGAAGTCCGATAAGGTTTTTTGGCCCACATTTTCAGCAGTACGCAAGTCAAATATCTGGTATACTACAGCGTATTTAATCTTAATGTTGCAGCATGCCGGATAAGAAATCAGCCAAAAAAGCCCAGGCGTATGACGCCTCATCGATCTCCGTTTTGGAAGGTCTCGAACCAGTGCGTAAACGGCCTGGAATGTATATCGGTACCACTGGTCCAGATGGTCTTCATCACTTGATCTGGGAGGTATTTGACAACTCACGCGATGAAGCGATGGGTGGTTTTGCCGACCGAGTAGAAGTCGCCCTTTTGCCAGACGGTTATGTTCGTGTGGTTGATAATGGTCGGGGTATTCCAGTCGATAAGCATAAACAGTCCGGCGTCTCTGCCCTGGAGACGATTCTTACGACGCTGCATGCTGGCGGTAAGTTTGGTGGTGACGAATCGGGTTACAAAGTATCGGGCGGTTTGCACGGGGTAGGGGTCTCGGTGGTAAACGCGCTTTCTACTCACGTTATAGCCGAAGTGCACCGTGACAAGGAATATCATTTTCAGGAATATACGATTGGTAAGCCAAGAGCCCGGGTTAAAAAAGTTGGTTCATCTAAGCATCAAGGGACAATTATTACCTTCCAAGCTGACCCGAGTATTTTCCCCAGTACTGAATACGATTGGAAGCGAATCGTGACGCACTTGCGCCAGCAGGCGTACTTGGTAAAAGGCATGAAAATCACCGTGATTGATGCACGTGAAATGCCAGTTACCGGCAAGGCGTTTGACCCACTTAAGAGTTTTGGCGGCAAACAATACTTGGAAGACGAGCATATCGAAGTCCCGCACCAGTTCTTCTACTTTGAAGGCGGACTCCGCTCTCTAGTGGCATTCAATAACCTCTACCAAAAACCGGTTCACAAAAACATCTTCTACGTGGAGAAAAACGAGATTGATGAGAACGTATTGGCAGTTGAAATTGCAGTGCAGTACGTTGACGATATTTCAGCTCGTATTTCAGCCTTTGCGAACAATATCTATAACCCCGAGCATGGTACACACATCACCGGTTTTAAAACGGCGCTCACTAGAACGCTCAATAACTACGCCAAGAAAAATAACTTCTTCTCAGTCAAAGATAAAGAAGCTGGTTTTACCGGTGAAGACGTACTCGAAGGCATCACAGCAGTAGTATCGGTTAAAATGCCAGAGATTCAATTTGAAGGTCAGACCAAAGGTAAGTTAGGGAGTGTCGAGGCGCGTGGGGCAGTAGAGTCAGTCTTTGGTGAATCGTTCAGTAGCTACCTCGAAGAAAATCCTGACGACGCCAAGGCCATCATCAACAAAGTCATTATTGCGGTACGAGCGCGCAAAGCAGCCAAGGCGGCCAAGGATTCTGTCTTGCGTAAAGGGGCGCTTGAAGGCATGTCGCTACCGGGTAAGTTGGCTGATTGTCAGAGCAAAAAAGCCGCTGATTCAGAACTATTTATTGTGGAGGGAGACTCGGCTGGTGGTTCAGCTAAAATGGGACGCGACCGTAAGACGCAAGCAATTCTACCGCTGCGAGGCAAGATTTTAAATGTTGAACGCGCCCGCATCGACAAAATGCTGGCCAGTGAGCAGATTAAAAATCTCGTTATTGCACTCGGGACCGCGATTGGAGATGTGTTTGATGTGTCAAAATTACGGTATCACAAAATCATCATTGCTACTGACGCGGACGTCGATGGAGCTCACATCCGCACGCTCCTGTTAACCTTGTTTTTCCGCTATTTCAGACAACTAGTAGACGAAGGTTATGTATACATTGCCCAGCCACCACTCTATAAAATCCAACGCGGGAAAGAGGTGTGGTATGCCTATACTGACGAAGAAAAATTTGCCATTGTTGGCGAAGAAGACATTCCTGATGTGGTAGAAGAATCTGAAGATGATGAAGTAGTCGCCGAAGAAGATACTAAAAAAGCGGCTGGTAAATTCCGTATCCAACGCTACAAGGGACTTGGTGAAATGAATGCGGAAGAGCTCTGGGAGACAACCATGAATCCAGAGCATAGACTCCTGAAGCAAGTAACAGTAGACGATGCGGCAGACGCAGACCGAGTATTCGATATTTTGATGGGGAATGACGTACCAAATCGTAAATCATTTATTCAAAGTAACGCTCGTTTGGCTAATCTCGACATCTAACAAATGAATGTAGCGAACCACTTCGTTAGACGGCAGTAAATATATTTTCACCGTACTCCATCGTACGCCTCAAACATATTTCTTTGTCTGCCTCGTATTTCATCTAAATTCAAATTGTTAACATTTCCCAATACAGAACTAGTTGGTTATCTAACTAAAAAGAATCCTAGGATTAATCCTAGGATTCTTTTTAGTTGAGTGAGGGGTACTCTCGTTATTCTGTAATCGTGACTGACCAAGCAAAAGCGTTGTTGGCTAGGTTAATGTCGTCACCACCTTTCACGGTAGCGCTAAAGATTTTGAGTCCAACTTCAGTCCGCATATCAAAGCCAAGCGTGATAACAGTCCGCTCGTTTGGTTTGAGCGGGGTCTGTGTTTTTGAGCTGTAGTCAACTCCTGAAGGTAGTTTGGCGGAAAAGTTCCAGTCGTCTGAGGTTTTGGTCCCAACGTTTTTCACTTCAAACCGAAACGCACCGCGCGTATCGTTATCTATCGTGATGGCAGGGGTAAAGACACCGCTTTGACTCATGGTACCAACACCAAGGTAGTTCACCGCTAGGTCAGTAAATCCATTTGGATTCGAGATTGGAATAACAATGATTTCTTCTTCAATAACCACCGGAGGGCGGGGAGTGGTTGTAACCGGTGTAGTTGGTGTTGGTTCGCTAGTTGTCTCACCGGCTACTTCACCATTTGGTGTGTCAGACATATCGTCATCAGACGGATTAGTGGTTTCATTAGCAATTTGTTGACTCTGAGGAATGGCAGCATTTACAATAGTGACTTTTCCTTCGGAGGTAGCGATGTTATCACCGGTATTGGCATCAAAAGCGGTGACGGTATAACGTATGTCAGTAAATCGGCTGCGTTCTGAAGCGGCGGTGACCGCAAGAGTAGTATTGCTGTCCAGTGAAATGGTAGTATCACAGCTGAGCGCAACAATTTCACCGGCGGCATTTCGAATATCTAGGGCCACACCGTCGCTACAGGTATAGGTAAAGACGTAATTAGCAGTTTCGCCCATATCAACCCAAGCAATTTCAAATGATTCACCTGCGTTGAGGACTCGTTCGCTGGCGGTAGTCGCAAATTCACTCGGATCACGAGCTTCGGTACGGTTATGTACGCTATCTGCGATAGAGGCCAGGGAAGTGAAGGCAAGAGGTACGTACTGTACGATTTGTACAGCTAACCACACGCCAAAAATAATAACTGCTAAAAAGCCGACACTGGCCAAGATTTTCATAATGAAAGTCTTTTGTTCTGCGGTGTTGTTATCCATAATGTCGCATAACTTACCATAACTTGTACTAATTGTCAACCTCTACCCTTACTTTCTCACAGTCGACTTCTAGCAATACGATTCAGTAGATGTTTTTTACTACCAGTGTTATTTTTAATTTGATATTCTCTTTCTCGAGCATCTGATTCAGCATAGTAGGCTTCATAGTAAATAAGTTTCCAATGATGACCCTTTGTAGCGAATGATTTGTCAGATTGATGCTCAGTCAGTCGACGTTTTAAGTTATTTGTGCTACCAAAGTACAATTGTGTCATTTCATTCTGAATGACATAGAAATAGTACATAAGTATAGTATGCAGTGAGAAAGTAAGGGTGAGGTCAACAGCATTCTCAGGAATTTCTTTGTTATGCTGGCGCGTATTACAATGAAAAAAGAGTAACATGTCCCGCCTTGATGCTGCATAGTGTTCGCACGCCCTGATGTTCTTAGACCAGTCTTAGGTACGTGACCGTGACCCCCAGTTGACCGGGCTTGAGGGGGCAATACCAGAGATTGACTTTTACCATAAATAGTGTATAATAAAAAGATATATGGAAGACTTTGAGCGACTGTTTAATGTTATTTGGCAACGGCGTTGGCCGTTTTTGTCGGTATTTTTCGTCGTTGTGACTCTCAGTTATGCGATTTTGTTTGTGGTGGACTTTATTCCAGAGCCAGTGAGCGAAGTTAGTGACGAAACAGCTACTGCCGCCACAGTAGAAGCTGATCCAAATTTTATAGTAGCTGGAACCGCCTCCTTGGAGGTGGAAAGTGAAAATATACCAAACCCCACTGATACGGCCGCGACAGTGGTAGTTCCTGATAGTGCCGCTGTGCCGGTTGCGATCATCTTTGATTCACTCGATCGTACGGTACCAGTTAATAACCCAACTAGTCGGTCAATTGCTGCTTTGGATGAAGCACTGTTGACTGGGGCAGTGCGCCACCCTGATTCAGCTGATTTTCAAGATCCTGGAAATATCTTTATTTTAGGCCACTCCAGCTACCTTCCGAACGTCTTTAACAAGAACTTCCAAGCGTTTAATGGGATTCAAAACCTTGATTGGGGCGATATTATCCGTCTTCAGTCTGAAGGTCGTGAATATGTCTACCGAATTGATCGCGTCTATGAAGCCAAGGCCAGCGAAGTTGTGGTTCCAAATAGTCGAGGTGAATCCAAGCTCACACTGGCGACCTGTGATAGTTTTGGAAGCAAGGATGATCGGTTTGTGGTTGAAGCGACGTTGATTGAAAGTTATCGTTTGTAGAGCCGGTACGCTGCCGAAATAAGACTTATTCTAAGCCTTATTTCGGCAGCGCATCGTGCGCTTGCTCTTTCTTTGCAACCCCCGCGCCCGCCGGCGCAAACGTGGAGGACATCATGTCCATTCGTCTTATCGGAGTGACTGTCGCCCTCCTTCTGCTTGGCGCCTGCAGCGTCACGGTCGGGAGCTGCCGTGGCTACGGCTGCGCTGGTACCACGTACCGGACGCAAATGCCCGCCATCAGCAACCTGCTGTACGAGCAACGCTCAAAGCGGCCGGTTATCCGGGACGGAAAGTTCTGGATTGTCGTAAAATTTCCACCGCGCGCTCAGATGGGGCGCTGTGACAGCGTCGAATTGGCTTTGTTTCGGCCGGGCCGCAACCGACCGCGCCATATTGTGGTGCCTTACGAAGGGAATGAGTTGCAGTACGTGCTCGTTCCAGCAGTTGGTGGATTGAGGGTTAAAAGCCTATACTACTGGGGCGGGTCTCGATATGGTAGGGTGACCAACGGCGCGCAGACGCTAACGTACGGCGCTGCCCATTTAGCCACCCCGCCGTACTCCCTGGCACTGCCTGAGCCGCAAAGGGGCTGTACCTAGCAGATAACATCGGCCCGGAGCGCACTGTGCGTGACCGGGCCTTGACATTTCTATTTTTATGACTTACAATATTAAAGATAACTGCTCCTGCCGTATTGTGTCTCTAGTAGCCACAGTACCGCCCCGTTCTGCTAGCAAGTGCTGGTATTCACCATATATATCCTAGTGAGCTGATTGCTCGGAAGCAAGTTCGAAGTTTGAGATTCGACTTCGAACGATCAAACCAAACTTTTACAAGGTCCGACCTTGTAAAGTATTGGATTGTTTCTTGGCATTCAGCTGCTCCTGACGGAAAGGGAAAGGAAGTAGCGCACAAGCGCCCCGCTTTCGTCAGGAGGGGGGTATTCAGATCATCGAGAAAAAAAGGAGGGATCCGTCATGGGACCCATCGGACGTATTGCGACTCTGGTTTTCGCGGCCGCCCTCGCCGGTTGCTCGCCCCTGGGGCCGGCCCCACAACTGAATGGTGACGAGGGGGTTCTCGGTCAGCCGGTCAATACGCAAGTCGGCCCGACCGTCACGCTTGGCCAGCCGGTCAATGCACCGCCCGCGCCGCCACAGGCCTTCTTCACCCGCAAGAAGGAGGTGGGTACGGCTGGCTGCACCAAGGCGACCGCCTGGCTCCCGCTTTCGCGGGCCGGTGCGGTGAGGACCCCGCAGGCTTTGGCGACGCTCATCGAGCGCTCGCTCAAGGCCGATCCGTCCGGCAACGGCCAGATCAGCGGGACGAACATGACCCCCGCGATGTATCTGGTCGCGCTCCGCGCGGCTGGACAGACGGTCGAGGGCGTCGGCGCGCTGCCGATGTTCCTCCGCGGCCTCGTCGAAAAGCCGATGCCGACAGGGGTTAAGATCCGTATGTCGCGGGTCAAATACTCCGCCGGCTCGGACTGCGTCGAGCGGTTCGAGCTCGACGCCAAGGTCGGTCACGCTCGCGCCGCCCACCCGGGCGAGAACGCCTGGGTCGACCCCAACACGGGGCGGATCGTGATGGCGCAGGACTGCACGAACACCGCGCTCGAGGAGGTGATCGTGCAGGCGGCACAGCCGACCGGGCTGGTCGAGGCGGTACCTCCCGTTCCCACCGAGCAGTACTGCTTCTGGGTCCGGGTTAAGCACCCGGGTACGATCTACGCCAGGTGGAGTACTGTCAACGGGCCGGTCTTCGAGACCTGGAAGGGTCTCAAGTTCGAGGCCGGCCCGGGGAGCGGGCACTTCGCGAGGCTCTGCCTCGCGGAGAAGTATCTCAAGGTCGCGGAAAAGACGGAGCAGCCGATCGTCCTCTGCGACGCATCCGGCCACAACACTCTGCGCCAGGCGGACATCGACGTCCTCCGTGCGCAGGCGGGTTCGGGCGCCGTGCTCGGCAAGTACGACTCGGCGGGTCTTGGTAACTTTTGACGCAATACGCGTCCTGACGGAGGATGTCTCACCGACACCCTCCGTCCCTCACATATTCTCGCGTGCTGGTGCAGGTGGGAATATTTAGAGAGTTACAATTAAATTTACAATCATGAATTATCAAAAAATTATATTGATTCTAGTACCAATGCTGATTTTAGTAGCATTGCCTTTTGCGTTTCAATACAATGAAAATACCGTAGATATCCAAGAAAACTCTGCGTATGCGCTTGGTGAGCCAGGCGATGGAGGCTGTGGTGGTTGTGGTGGCGACGACGGTCCTGGTGACGGACCTGAAGGCGGCAATGACGCGCCACCTCCAACACCACCGGCTCCAGCGCCTGTGCTGAAACCTACATGTACGCTGTCGGTCTCGCCTGCGAGTATCGTTGGTAGCGGTAATGTAAACGTTACTTGGACTACCAAGGGAGCCAATGACTTTAATATTCGTCGCATCGAAAATGGCGGCACCAACCAGATTGTGCTCGGCGGCAAAGCCAGTGGTAAAAACAATACGGTGAGTGGCGATACCAAGCCGGTTGCAGTCAGTAAATCGAGCACGTTTCAACTCAAGGCATGGAATACAGCCGGTGATGTCCAGTGTGACGATACGGTCACCGTTACCACGCCACCTGCACCAACCCCGGCTCCCACCTGTGATGCCTTCACTATCGCACCAGTAAAATCTACCTACACCGCTGGAGATCAAGTTACGTTCTCATGGAAAACCTCAAATGCAGATACGGTTGTGGTCTACTTCAACGACCAGAAAAACACCATTACCGGCTCACAACGTCAGAGTGGTTCGATTACTCGTGCCCTCAACAAGACAAGTGTCTTTGGAGTTGATATTGCTAACGCAGCCGGCACCATTCATTGTGAACGGAAATGGGTAACAATTACCACGCCACCGGCACCTACTCCGGCACCGAAATGTCTCGGCACGACTCTGAGTCCAAACAAAACCCAGTTCAATTACGGTGAAAAAGTAACGTTTACTTGGAAATCAGAAAATGCTGATACTGCAGTCATCTGGTTTGATGGTGTCTCTACTGTGGTAAATCCCAACAGTTCGGTGACAAAAACCATAACCAAAGACACAACGT
>CAYGTP010000012.1:0-22413 GCA_964352875.1 uncultured Candidatus Saccharibacteria bacterium | reverse complement strand
TCGGTCTCGACATTCGAAATGGCAGCGGTGACGCCGCCCAGGTCGTGCACTGTCCACGTACCTTTATTACCGTACCTCCGCCACCACCAACCCCGGCGGCTCCGGTCTGTATCTCAACGACTGTTTCTCCAGCGAAATCGGTGTATAAAGTAGGTGATCAAGTAACCTTCTCGTGGAAAGCATCAAACGCCAACGACGTTGTTGTCTTCTTCAACAACGAGCGTAACGTCATTACCGCTAGCAACAAACTTAATTCCAGCATTACTCGAACGGTAACCAAAGACACGACGTTCGGTCTCGACATTCGAAATGGCAGCGGTGACGCCGCCCAGGTCGTGCACTGTCCGCGTGAGTTCTTGGTAGTAAAACCGGCTCCCGCTTGTGAACTGACCGTTTCTCCGCAAACACTTGGCGCTACCGGCGGCAACGTGCAAGTAACTTGGGAGACAACGAACGCAAATGACTTCAATATCCGACGCATCGTGAACGGAGGAGATAACCAGATTGTGCTCGGCGGCAAAGCCAGTGGTAAAAACAATACGGTGAGTGGTGACACTAAGCCAGTTTTGGTAACCAAATCAAGCACCTTCCAACTTACGGCGTGGAATGAAGTAGGAGACGTCCAGTGTACCAAAAACGTGATTGTCCCGGGGACGCCACCAGTAGTGGATATCGTTCCGACTTGCGATTCATTTGAGGCTGATGATGACACCTTGATTCGTGGAGAGACTACACAGTTACGGTGGCAGACTACCAATGCTGTACAGGTCACAATTGACCAAGATATTGGCGTGAAGCCGGTTGATAGTGCGACTGCAGTGTCACCCGACGAACCTACTATATATACGCTTACTGCTCGCAGTGCTGACGGAATTGAACGAACGTGTACTGAAGTCATCTATGTTGATGAACCACCAGTGGTTGATACAACTCCAAGCTGTGACGCCTTTACCGTCAATGGCAAGACAGCAGAAACAGTGGTGCGTGGTACCGCCGTAACGCTCGCGTGGCAAACCACTAATGCAACACGTGTCGCCATCAATAATGGCGTCGGGACAAACCTCAATCCTAACGATTCTATAAACGTTACACCACTAACTCACACCACTTATACGGCTACGGTCTTTGACGCTGATGGTGACCAAGTCATCTGTCCAGTACGAGTTGTGACGGTGCAAGAACCAGTAGTATATAGTTGCGAGAGTGAAGTAGACTTTACCGTTACTCCAGGTCGAATCGACCGAGGTCAAAGCGCTACACTGGCGTGGACCACTACTAACAACGTCGCCAACCTCTCAATCAATAACGGGATTACCTCAACAGCACTTGATAACACTGGCGTAACTGTTTCACCGAACAACACTACAACATACAGCATGTCAGTTAACTTCATTGATGGAACCAATGATGTTTGTCCAGTTACCTTGACTGTCGATACGCCAACCAGTGACCCGGCGCCAGTATGTAACTCATTTGTCGGTACACCTGATTCGTTTGACAATGGTACAGGTGGGGAAGTTACATTCTTCTGGACTACCAGCAATGCTGATACAGTAACAATTGATAATGGCATCGGTGCAGTACCAGTTGACGGCAGTACTACTACTGTCGTCTCAGGACTTGGTAGCAAAACCTTTACCTTAACCGCTACAAAAGGTAGTCGATCAGATACCTGTACCGAAGTAATTACGGTCACTAAACCACAGTTGACTTGTGACGCTAATGTAAACTTCACTGCTAATCCTACGTCAATCCAGAAAGGCAATAGTTCAACCTTAAACTGGACTACTACTGGGGTTGCGACTGTAAGTCTCGACAACGGCATTACCTCTACTAAATTAAGTGACAGTGTGAGTGTGTCACCGACTTCAAACACTACATACAACTTAACAGCGACAGACGCTGCTGGTGACTCTGTGGTTTGTCCTGTGACAGTAACAGTCTCAGACGAGCCGGTACCGTTGTCTTGTGAGAATAACGTAAACTTCTCTGCGTCACCAAGTTCAATTGATGAAGGAGACAATACAGTACTAACATGGTCTACGAGTGAAGTAACCAGTCTGTCATTCAACCAAGGTATTACAGATACGGCGCTTAGTGGCAACGTAACCGTCTCACCAAACAGTGACACTACTTACACTATGGCGGCCGTGTTCTCAGACGGAGTGACTCGTAATTGTCCCGTGACGGTACAAGTCGATGAGGATAATGGTGGCGGTGGCGGAGGTGGTGGCGGCTCGTCATCACCACGGTGTGAACTAGAAATTTCTAAGACCAAGATTGACTTTGGTGAGCAAATCCGCCTCACGTGGGATACCCGAAATACTTCTAATATCGAACTTACTGATGATGATGGTAACGTGATTGTTACTACTGAGGATCTCTTGAGTCGAGACAAAGACGACCTTCTTGATGGAGAAATCACTTTGACACCTGACCGTGATACCGAATACACCCTTGAAGCAACTCGCGGAAGCAAGAAGCGAACCTGTAAGGTGGAAGTGTCAGTTGATGATGACGTATCATTCTTTGAAGTACGTGACCAACAACCAATTGTTGCTGGTATCTCACTTACTCAAGTGCCGTACACTGGATTTGAAGCTGGACCAGCGCTTACGTTTGCGTTCTACGCACTCCTTACTCTTTGGGCCTTGTTTGTAGCTTATGTACTTGTAGTTAAGAATAATTCAATCCTTGGATTCTCCTTGGCTCGAAGTTACAGCACACCATATGCCGAAGCGAGTGTTGCTGCAGCTAATCCTGAGACAAAACAATCAGCGGCGGAGGCGTATGTAGCGCAAGCGACAGCAGCTCCAGTCCAGACTGTCCCAGCAAACTTACCGACCATAGCGACTACTGGAGCAATGGTTGGATATGCAGCTGCGCACGTTGAAACATCAGCCAAAGATGAAGCAATTATGACCGAGCTAGAAAACTTGGCTCACAGTCATCGCGTACTGATTTCTGGTGACGCAATGCGCTACTTTATTGCGCAATGCAAGTTTGAAGCTGATCGTAACGCGTTCTTGGAACGAGTGATTACCGTAGCACGGGCTTCATATCCGGCTGAAGACGGCTGGGTAGTGCTCAATCTCGAACGTATGAAGACCATGTGTATCGCGGGTAAGCCGGTAGCAACAGTTGTAGAAACTGCTACTGTAGAAGCACCAGTTAATCTGCCAAACGAAGTGAGTGGCGCTGGCTCACTGGCTGAATCTATTGCAACCGGGAACATTGTTGCAGCGTACCAAATGATTGGGAACCGTCCGATGATTGCGCTCGCGGATGCTGCTGCTGATCTCGATGCAGTGTACCGAAATCGCAAAGGCAGTGATGCAGCAGTATCAAACTTACTCAAGACTGCTACTACAAGCCATACTGACGGGCAAATCCAATCAGCTATTGCGGCATTGACTGGTGCGCTCGATGGTGTGTATACCAGCGAAGAGGAGGCAGTGAAGATGGCGATTATGAAGGCGGTGAAAGCCCTTTCGTAAATAACCAAAATGAGAAGTCCTGCGCGTTTGGGAAAACGCCGGCACGAAAAACCCCACGCTACGCGTGGGGTTTTTCGTGCCGTTTGGAGAGCTTACAGACGTTTAGTTTCTACTTCGGCTAGTAATTTGTTTCCGAGTTCGTTGAGACTCATGGTTTCTGACGAACCGTCGCGTGCTTCGAGGGTCACACTTTTAGCATCAACTTCTTTGTCACCAATGACGACAAAATACGGTAGCTTATCTTTCTTGGCGTTACGGATTTTCTTACCCATCGAATCTTTACTATCGTCGAGTTCGGCGCGAATCCCGACGGCTTTGAGAGCAGCGTGTACTTCGCTTGCATATGCATTGTGTACTTCAGCGACTGGTATTACTGCAACCTGGACTGGTGCGAGCCAGAGCGGGAAGTTGCCTCCAAGGTGTTCAATAAGTACTGCAAGGAACCGTTCGAGGGAACCGGCAATCGCCGCATGGATCATCACAATCGACTCTTTTTCTCCCTGCTCATTTGTGCAGGTTAGATTAAACCGTTGCGGCATGAGACGATCAAGCTGGATCGTAGCGACTTGGTGTTCGCGGCCGATGGAATCTTTGGCCATGAAGTCGAGCTTCGGTGCGTAAAATGATGCTTCACCGATGCCAATGAAGTATTCAGCACTGCGGTCGGTGGCGATCAGTTTCATTAGCGCTTCGGTGGCCTGCCAAGTCGCTTCTTCGCCAAGGTACTTGTCTTTCTTTTCTGGATCGTGGAAGGAGAGACGGACGCGAAGGTTAAATCCGAACGCGCCGTAGAAGTCGTTGACGATGTCCCAGATGGCTTCGATCTCGTCCCGGAGTTGTGATTCACGGCAAAACACGTGCGCGTCGTCTTGGGTAATAGACAGGACCCGGGTGAGGCCGGCCAGTTCGCCGGATTGCTCGGCTCGATAGACCATTGTGGTTTCGGCATAGCGTTGGGGGAGGTCGCGGTACGAACGTGGTGTTGAGTCGAAAATCTGCGTGTGGTGCGGGCAGTTCATTGGTTTGAGAACGTATTCTTCATGATCTTCGGCGTTTTCCTTGGCGCGTACCTTGAAGAGGTCTTCGCTGTACTTGTTCCAATGACCACTGGTTTCGTAAAGTGACTTTTTGGCGATGTGTGGGATGGTGACCATCTCGTAGCCTTTGGCGTGGCGGAGGGTCTGTACAAATTCGTCGAGTTTCTGGCGCAGCAAGGTACCCTTTGGCGTCCATAGTGGCAAGCCCGGACCGACGAGTTCGGAAAACGTAAACAGGCCGAGTTCTTTACCGAGCTTGCGGTGGTCGCGCTTTTTGGCTTCTTCGATTTGATGCTCGTAGGCTTCTAGTGCTTCTTTGGTGTCAAAGGCGAGGCCGTAGATGCGAGTCAACATTGGATTAGTTTCGTCACCACGCCAATATGCGCCGGCGATTTTGTCGAGTTTAAATGCGTCAGCATCGATTTCTTTGGCTGGATTCTCACTGTGACCACCGCGACAGAGGTCAGTAAATTCTGCTTTGGTGTCAGCGCCGGCAGTGTAGAGCGTGATTGTTTCACCTTTCTCAGCCAAATCATTGATGAGTTCGAGCTTGAATGGGTTATTAGTGTAGCGGTCGCGCGCTTCGTCGGCGGTGACTTCTCGGTGCGTGAATGCAGTCCACTGACCAAGTAGTTTTTTCATCTGCTTCTGGATGGTCTTTAGGTCCTCGTCACCGGGTGCAGAGCCGCCAGAGAAATCAATATCGTAGTAGAACCCATTGTCGATGGCAGGCCCAAGGGTTGGTTTGGCGTGCGGATAGTCAGTTAATACCGCCGCCGCCAAGAGGTGGGCAAGGGTATGTCGTTTGTGTTCTAAGTTTTTTTCCATAGGGTGTTTTAAGGAAGTAATGGCGAGGCTAATTTCGAAGCATCCGCAGCGAAAATGCTCTGAGCGAGGACCTGCTGAGAAACTAGCCTCGCCATTGCTGACTGACACGAAAAATCGCCCAAGCCAGCATTCAAATGACTAAATGCTTGCTCGGACGATCCTTGGACCGCGGTTCCACCGGGCTTTTACGTAACATGCTACGTAACACTTTTGCGTCAGATTAGGGAGTAATGCTCCAGGGCAAGCCTTGGTAGTTGGTAGCTACCACAATCTCTGCTTGTGCAGTCTCTATCCTAGCGCTTTAGACTGGATTGTCAAACTAGGTAGTGGTGACGGGATGCGTATCGGTTGCTGGTTCGGCTTCTTGTGTCCCCAATGTTTTTACCCGCTCCAGCAAAATTGTCGGTTCTTCATTTCGAATATTCAAGCGACCTTTGATGGCGACACAAGTACCGGGGACGAGCTGGTCGCGGAAATCACGATAGGTTTCGGGGAAAGCGGTAAGTTCGATAGTGTCGGTATGGTTCTCGAGTTGAATAAACGCCATGCGGTCGCCTTTTTTCGTTAACAGTTCACGCACTACTCCGATCATGCCAGCGGTTATGGCTGGTATACCGTTGCGACCATCGTTACGCAAGTCAGCGATGCTTGGACGCTTGGCCAGCTCGTCTTTGAACCTATCGAGCGGGTGACCAGAGACATAGACACCGAGGAGTTCTTTTTCCCATAATAGCTTTTGTTCTTTGGTCGCAGCGGGAGCCGGGGAGAGGACTAGGTCTTCGGTTGCTCCACCAAGTCCGGCAAAGAGGGAGTCTTGGTTGGCGGCGCCGGCCGCCTCGAGCTCTCGGTTGTAGGCTAACAGGGCGTCGAGGTTTTCATGCATGCATCCGCGCTCTTCAAAACAATCAAGCGCCCCGGTCCGAATCAAGGCTTCGAGTGACTTCTTATTAAGATTGCGATCGTGAATCCGGGATAAGAAGTCCTGCAGCGAAGCAAATGGTCCGCTGGCTTTGCGTTCGGTAATAATCACTTCAGCAATCCCGGCGCCAAAGTTCTTGATGGTTTCTAACCCAAATCTAATGGTCTGTTTGCCAGGTACTACTGAGAAATCTTTGAATGATTCATTAATATCCGGCGGCAAAACCTCAATGCCCATACGCTCACACTCGTGAATGATCTCGGAGATTTTTTCGGTATCACCAGAGTCCGCAGTCAAAACCGCGGACATGTACTCAACCGGATAGTTCGCTTTCATGTAAGCGGTTTGGTACGCCACCCGACCATAGCTTGCGGCGTGAGCCTTGTTAAATCCATAGGCAGCAAACGGCTCAATCAACTTCCAGAGTTGATCGATTTTTTGGGCCGGCATGCCGTGTTCTTGCAGTCCTTCTACCAATTTGCCGCGCTCCGCCTCCATCACTTCAGGAATTTTTTTACCCATCGCTTTACGTAATTTGTCAGCTTCCAACCAACTGTATCCAGCCAGCTCAATTGAAATCATCATCACGTCGTCCTGGTAGGTGATCACTCCATACGAACGATCGAGAATAGTTTCCATGCGCGGATCGAGAAACGTAACTAACTGGGGGTTATGTTTACGTTCGATGTACTGTGGGATTGATTCCATTGGCCCGGGACGATAGAGCGCCACCATCGCGTTGATGTCGTGGATACTGGTTGGCTTGAGTTGTTTTAAAAAGCTCGTCATACCCGAACCGTTGAGCTGGAAGAGGCCCATAGTCTCACCGCGGGCGAGCATATCAAACGTCAGCTGATCATCAAGAGGGATGTTTTCGATATCGACTGCGATGTTACGAATGGTTTGTACTCGCTTGACTGCATCAGCCAAAATCGCCAGGTTTTTGATACCCAAGAAATCGAATTTGAGTAGTCCAACACCGTCTTCACCGACACTGTGCATTTCGTATTGGGTGATGTATTTGCCGCTCTTTGGGTCAGGTTGGATTGGAACGTATTGATTCAAGGGCGCTGGCGCAATCACCACTCCAGCCGCATGCACCCCAAGGTGACGAACGCGCCCTTCGATTTGTTTGGCCAACTCAATCACTTCGCGTGACTCAGCGTCTTTTTTGTAGAGTTCTTTGAGATCTGGTTCGATTTCAAGAGCGCGAGTAATGGTCATTGGGAAGCCCTGACTACCCAGCGGAATGAGTTTGGCAATCCGATCTCCGGTTGAGTAGGGATGACCAAGGGCGCGCGCGACGTCACGCACGGCCGCGCGTGCCATCATTGTTCCAAACGTACCGATTTGAGCAACTTTATCTTCGCCGTATTTGGCCTTGGCGTATTCGATGATTTCATCACGTCGGTTGTCAGCAAAGTCCATGTCGATATCAGGTGCTGACGGACGTTCAGGGTTTAAGAAACGTTCAAAGGGAAGTTTATACTCCAAAGGGTCTACGTTGGTAATTCCGAGGACGTACGTTGTTAGTGAGCCAGCCACTGAACCTCGAATAGTGGTCAAAATCCCGCGCTCGCGCGCTTCTCGCAATAAATCACCAACCACCAAGAAATATTTGGCGTACCCTTTCATTTTAATGACATCGAGTTCGTAATCGAGGCGTTTCTTGATAATAGGATTCGTGGCATCAAGACCGCGCCACGCCACGCCTTCGTACGCTGTGACTTGGAGTTCGTCGTCTGGCTCGCGACCACTTTCGATGTTGTAATCAGGAAACATCCACGCGTCTTGTCCTAGGGTAATGTCGACGGTGCAAGCTTCAGCAATTTTTACTGTGTTGGTGAGCGCTTCGGGTGTGTCTGCAAATAATGCTTTAGCGTCAGCTTGAGTAATAAATGAGAAATTCTCAGCATTGCCGTGGTCGTTGCTGGTGTCGACCGTACCGCCTTGGCCGATTTTGAGCATGGTCTCACGCGCCACGCGATCTTCGGGTTTGAGATAGTAGACGTCATGGGCAGCAACTAAGGGAGTACTGGTTTTGGTAGCGAGTTCGATGATGCGTTGTTGGTTGTCCTCGTGGTCAAAGATTTCTGGGTGGTGGGTGATTTCGAGGTAGCAGTCCGACCCAAACGTGCGACGATACCAATCCAATCGTTCGCCGGCTCGTTCGGTGTCGCCGTCTTTCAGCGCGCGCGCTACCTCGCCGGCGAACGACGGAATGATACAAATCAAATCATCTTTGAGTTCGACCAACAGATCATGGTCGATGCGGGGTTTGTAGTAAAAGCCTTCGAGGTTTGCGGTGGTGACGAGTTTGATGAGGTTTTGGTAGCCTCGGTCGTTTTTGGCCAAGAGTACTAGTCGGGCTCGGGGATTGTCGATTTTGTGTTCTTTGTCATGACGCGTGCGGGGAGCGAGGTAGGCGTCGAGACCGATGATGGGTTTGATGCCTTCTTTGGTGCAGGCTTTGTAAAAATCAATGGCGCCGTAGAGTGCACCAGCATCTGTGATAGCGAGCGCGTCTTGGCCATCGGCTTTGGCCGCTGCGACGAGTTCTTTGGGAGTGGGGAGCGCACTCAAGAGAGAATAGTGTGAGTGTACGTGAAGATGAATAAATTCGGCGGTAAGCGACATGGGGGTAGTATAACAAAAATCCGCTTAGGCGCCGGGCAATGATTTCTTGTACGCTCCGATGTCCATAAACCATCTCGGGCACGCCACCCTCGCGGACACAAGAAGTCATTGCCCGGCGCCACGCTACTTTCTATGAAAAATGAAACCTGTGAATCAAAATAGGCACCAGCTGCGGACGGCTGCACAAGTCTCCAGCATTCTGGGGATTCGCTTTATTCTGAGAAAGAAGCAGCGGGCAGTAATTATCAGCACGCTCCGATGTTCACAAACTACTATGGGCACGGTACCCCCGCGGACGCTGATAATTACTGCCCGCTGCTTCTTTGCCGTGTAACTGTGTGAGAATTGGTACAATGTCCCCATGCAGCAGTGGTTAATTGGTATAGACGAAGCTGGACGCGGACCATTAGCTGGTCCAGTGGCTGTCGGGGTGGCGAAAGTACCGGTCGATTTTGACTGGAGCCTGATGCCTGGAGTCACCGACTCAAAAAAACTTTCAGAGCAGCAGCGAGAAGTGATATTTAAAAATGCGAATGATTTGCAAAAGTCTGGCAAGCTGGATTTTGCGGTAGCGATGGTGGGAGCACACATAATTGATACTAAGGGGATTGTCTCAGCCATCACTATCGCGATGTCACGTGCTCTTACCCGGATTGCTCAAAACGACTCAGGTAACGACCCAGCTAACTGGGTCGTTAAACTCGACGGCGCGCTTCGCGCGCCGCACCGCTTTACCAACCAAGAAACTATCATCAAGGGCGATCTCCTGGAGCCTGCCATCGGTCTTGCTTCCATCATGGCTAAAGTCACCCGTGACCGGTATATGATCAATCAGTCAAAAAAGCCTTGTTTTGAAGCCTATAATTTTCATATCCACAAAGGCTACGGTACCGTCGCCCATCGCACAGCCATTGCCCGCTATGGCCTGTCCTCATTCCACAGAGCCAGCTATTGCCAAAACCTAATAAAGTTGTAGAATCCTAAGTTAAGTCAGGCTCGGAGGAGCTTGATCAAACCAGCAAGGGGGTAATAAAGTTGGATTTTTCAAAGGGAGAAAATCTGCGTTTGCTTCTAGATGCCTTGAAGCTTATCGCAGAGAAAAGCTGGACCGAACCAGCTTACTTAAACAAGTATCCTTTGCTCGTTGTGAGGGCGTCTGCTGCGTGCGGTGGTCACATAACGATGGGGGAAGTGAAGGAGCTATACCATAAGTTGATGGAGGCAGGGATAACTCGTCTGCCTTTTGAGGCAATGGTGGCTGAAGATCTCCTCAAGATTTTGGCCCCAGCCGAAATCAGCGAAAAAGCGGCCTAAGAGCCGCGAACAAGGGAGGGCTAGATATGGACGAAGTTCATCGGGGGCAAGGGCCCCCACAATAAGAAGACCGCGCGCATACAGCGCGGCAACACGAGGGGCGGAGTCGAGCAGTTCGATTTTCGCTCCGTTTCTTTTTCTCAGTTTTTATATTAAAGATCGAGTAGGTCAGCGGCCAGAGACTTGCGCAGCCGTCCGCAGCTGGTACCTACTGTTCCTTTAGGCTGGACCGGAGTCCAGCCGCAGTAGGACCGGACGGCGAGCGTAGAAGCTGAGCCGCTGGGCGAAGCATTCGTGTCTCTGCCCGCTGGCCTACGAGCGACACCCTTGCGTTTCACCCCATTTCTGCTATAGTTCTGGCCATTATGGTAATCCGAATGCGACATACGCGGGCGCACACCAAGAATCGCCGCTCACACCACGCGCTCACAGCACCTGCTTTAGCGGTGTGTAGTAACTGTGGTTCACAGCACCGACCGCATCATATGTGTCTACAATGTGGCTTTTATAAGGGCCGTCAGGTGCTTGATCTTAAAGCACAGAAAGATAAACGAGAAATGCGTATGAAAGCCAAGCGCGACGCAATCAAGGCTCAAGCTGAATCAGTGGCGCCAAGCGAAGCAGAAGCAGTCTCAGAAGCAGCCCTCCCAGAAGCGACCGAAACCAAGAAGTAAGTCACCAAATCTCCGCTGCCGCGGAGATTTGTGGATTTAGCCACTAGTCCCAAGGCAGGGTGTGCTAAAATCCCAGTAGTACAACAGTTCAACGTAGTTATGGCAAACCGGCACCTTTCACGCAGTATCGTTCTTCAATCACTCTTTGAGTGGGATTTAAATAATATCGAAAAAGCCGCCGTCGGTGAGGTACTTAGTCGTAACATCGAAGAATTCGCTCCCAACAAAACCGACAAACCATTTATGGATAAACTCCTTGATGGGGTAATGCAAAAGCAGCCAGAGCTCGATTTGGTAATCCAAAAAGCGGCCCCGGATTGGCCGATAGATCGGATTTCTCCGGTAGACCGCAACATCTTGCGGTTGGGACTATTTGAACTTCTCTTTTCTGATCGGGGTGAAGTGCCAGCAAAAGTGGCGATCAACGAAGCCATCGAATTAGCCAAACAATTTGGTGGGGAAAACAGCAGCCGGTTTGTAAACGGAGTACTCGGCGCAGTCTATAAAGAAATTGGTGAACCGGGCAAAGAAGAGCAAGGTCGCAAGAAAAAGAAAGATCTCCCCTTTGACCAAATGCCAATTGAACGACTCGCTGGGGCAGTGGTGTACGCAGAACATGATGGTCAAATGTACCTGGCGTTAGTACATGACATTTTTGGTCATTGGACGCTGTCAAAAGGGCGTCTCACTGAAGGAGAAGATGTGGCGTCTGGCGCGGTACGCTCATTAAAAGATGAAATTGGTCTGGATGTCACTATTGAGTCAGAACTCGGCAATAACGAATATGTTGCTTCTAAGCCAGACATTGGTAAACATCGCAAACAGGTATCGTATTTTTTGGCTAAAGCAGAGTACCAAGACCTCACTCTCGAGCAAAAAGGTGGACTTGACGATGCGCAGTGGTTTCGGGTGGCTGATATTCTTGACCTTAACTTCTACGAAGATATTCTACCCATCGTTACCAAGGCTGTAACGGTGCTGGTGAGCAAGGCGAGCCAAAAGGTCAATTAGTGGACAAATTAAGGCACCAGGGTATAGTGCCTGCACATATGGAAGAACGAAATATTGAAAAAGACTTAGATGAGCTACAGACCCTACTCGGTCTCCAATTCAAAGATAGACAGATTTTTTTGAGTGCTATTACTCATCGGTCGTATTTAAACGAACACCGTGAAGCGACTCAAGAACACAACGAGCGCTTGGAATTTTTGGGAGATGCCGTATTGGAACTCGTCGTGACTGACTATCTGTTCCATAAATACCCGGAGAAACCAGAAGGGGAGTTGACGGCGGTGCGCGCCGCGCTCGTTAATACGGTTTCTCTCTCTGCGGCGTCAGATAAGTTGGGGATCAACCGCTTTTTGCTCTTGTCTAAAGGTGAAGCAAAAGATACTGGTCGCGCCCGGCAGTATATTTTGGCCAATGCATTTGAAGCCTGTATCGGAGCTATTTATTTGGACCAAGGGTACGATGCGGCCAAGGCTTTTATCGCTCATAATCTGTACGCCAAGACAGACGAAATTGTCCGCAAGCGTCTGTGGCAAGATCCTAAGAGCCGGTTTCAAGAATTGGCTCAAGAACATAAATCAATTACGCCGACATACAAGTTGGTCTCGCAAGATGGTCCTGATCATGATCGGATCTTTACTATTGCGGTTTACATTGGCAAAGAGCCGGTAGCCGAAGGGAATGGACGCTCCAAGCAAGAAGCTGAGCAAGCGGCGGCTGAAGCCGCGATTGCAGCCAAAGGGTGGGATAATGAATAACCCGCAGACAAACCAGGGTTGCATGCTACCATTACTACATGAAGCATCCAGGCGGATTTACTCTTATAGAAGTACTCGTAGTAATTTCAATCATCGGGATTTTGCTCTCGATTGTTTTAGTGTCGATGAGTGGTGCGCGAGAAAAAGCGCGTGATGCCGAACGTCGTGTCGCCTTGGAACAATTGTCGGTGGCGTTGAATTTATACCGGGCAAACCACATTAGTTATCCGGCCAGTGACTCGGAAGCTTTTGCCGCTGCGGTTAGTCCGCTTATGAGTGACTGGCCGACTGACCCAAGTACTGGCGCTGCGTACGGGTATGTCAGTGACGGTCAAACATTTAAGGTCTATGCCACTCTCGAAGGTAATGTGGCTGCGGATGACGAGATGATCCCCTGTCCAAGTAGTTGTGCAAGTTGCGCTACCAGCTTTCCTACCGGTGCTGTGGCTGTGTATTCGTCGGGCGGTCAGTGCCTCTAATAGTGGTATTATTAGCCCATGAAAAACTATCTGCGCGGCTTTACGCTGATCGAGATGTTGGTGGTAGTGGGGATGATTACGCTCTTGGCATCGATCGTATTGTTTTCGGTCAGCGAGGCACGCGCTAACGCGAGAGACAAGGCTCGGATTTCAGATTTGAAGCAATATGAGCTGGCATTTCGGTTGTATGTAGAGCGGTATGGGACCTTGCCAGCATGTGCTGACGGTTTTCGGCTTGATTCAGTCAATCAATCCGCAGTTAATCATAATGAGAGTTTTCCAGATTGCAGTAATACTGAGAAAACACAGACTATTGCTTTTTTGCAGGAATATTTCGGCTCACTGCCAACCGATCCACTAGGTCCTGGTAACGAAAATTATTATTACTACTACGATTCAACCCATAACGACTGTCCTAATGCATGGGAATCTGGTCTGGCGATTAACAACCCGATGATTTTTGCCGTTAGCATGGAAGGCGATGGTGCTGCCAATGCGATAGATGTGTGTCCAAATTCAGAAGCGCTTAATGACACTGACGGTGGTTTTTCAGCCGCATCGTACGTCATACACTTAGGTCAATTCCGCTAATGTACCTCAAGCACCTTACAATTAACGGGTTTAAATCGTTTGCCAAGAAGGGTGAGCTGGAGTTTAGTGCGCCGATTACTGCTATCGTGGGGCCCAATGGTTCCGGGAAGTCGAATGTGGCTGAAGCCTTTCGGTTTGTGCTTGGTGAGCAATCGGTGAAGTCGATGCGGGGGAAGCGCGGCGAGGATTTGATTTTCTCCGGTACAGACAAAATATCACGCGCCAATCGAGCGGGTGTTACCGTTACGCTTGATAACCGCAGTAAAGTATTTCCAATTGAGTACGATGAAATTACCGTTGAGCGTGTGGTACATCGGGATGGTCAAAACGAGTATATAATCAATGGTGCAAAAGTTCGACTCAAGGATGTTCAAGAGCTCCTGGCCGCTGCCAATATCGGTCCGACTGGTCACCATATTATTTCTCAAGGTGAAGCGGACCGAATCCTTTCTGCCAGTGGTCGTGAACGCCGGGAAATGATAGAAGATGCCCTTGGTCTTAAGGTGTATCAGTTTAAAAAACAAGAAGCTGAAAAGAAACTCAAGAAAACCGAAGAGAATATTCGGGAAGTTCAGTTGTTGCGCAAAGAAGTCGCCCCGCATTTAAAGTTTCTGGAGCGGCAGGTGCAGAAAATTAACAAACAGATTCAGTTAAAAGAAACGCTAAAGACTGTTTACGCCGAGTATCTCAAGCGGGAAGACGTGTACATCGCGTATCATCACGACGAACTCACACGAGCGCGGCAAGAGCCGGTGAGTAAGTTGGAAGCTTTGGCAGAAGAATTGACCGTAGCAAAAGAAACTTTGGCTCGAACGCAATCAGAAGCCCGTAGTGGAGAATTGATAGCAGTGGAAGAGGCGCTCGCTACCGCTCGCGCGACTGTGCAAATGCTTTTAAAGCAAAGCGGCCAACTAGAAGGTCAGATGAGTTTCTTGACGGCCCAAATCAAACGCAAGACTGCGGCCGCCGTAAATGTTGAGCAAGCGCCGATTCCACACTCCGCTGTGGTGGAGCTAACCAACGGGATTGAACAAGAAGTTCAGAAAGCCCTCCAGAGCAGCGACGTATCCTATGTGCAACGGGCCTTGAGTGCAGTGTTGCACAACCTGAGATCGTTTCTAAAGAAGACCGAACGAGTTGCTTTGCACGATACTGCCGAAGAGGAAAAACAGTTGGCGGAAGTGGGGAAGGAATTGACTGCTCTTGAAGGTCAGTTGGCTGGGGCAAACGAAACTGAAACCCAAGCGCAAAGTGCGTTTAGCGACCTGCGGGCCAAGATTGAAGCTGACCAAAGCGAGAGTCGCGAGGCCGAAAGAGAAGTCTTTCGCATCGTCAATGAGCAACGCGAAGCAGAGAATCAGCGGGCGCGACTAGACCAAGAGCTGCAAGCCCTTGAGCGCGATCGCGATGAGTTCAAGCGAGAACTGCAAGAGGCGGTGGCGCTGATTGGGAGTGCTGCGGCACAGTACTTCACCTTTGAGGTTGTTGTCGATGGTCAATCGGTAACTCCCAAAATGATGACAAGCGAAGACCGCAGTCGACAGCGAGAACGACGACGTGAATTGGAGAAGTTAAAGATTCGCCTCGAAGAAATGGGTACTCCGAGTGACGACGTAGAAGCTGAATATAAAACCGTCAAAGAACGAGATGAGTTTTTGGAACGGGAGATTGCTGATCTTGAATCATCAGTGCTCAAGTTGCAAACGCTCATTACTGAACTGGCGGCACAGCTCGACGAACAGTTTGTAGTGGGAATAGAAAAAATTGGCGTGGAATTTAACACCTTCTTTACTCTCATGTTTGGTGGTGGCGATGCAAAGCTGGAACGCGTTAGACCGAAAGTGCGTCGTGCCAAGTTGGATGAGGAGTCGGGTGAAGTAGCGGAAGATGAAACTGAAGAGTTGGGTGAAGAAGGAATTGAAATTAACGTAAAGTTGCCAAACAAAAAGGCCAGTGGTTTAGAAATACTGTCTGGCGGTGAGCGGGCACTGACGTCTATTGCTTTGATTTTTGCGATGAGTCAGGTGAATCCGCCGCTGTTTATTATTCTTGATGAAACTGACGCGGCGCTCGACGAAGCCAATAGTCGTCGCTATGGGGATATGATTGAAGCCTTGGGGCAAAAGTCACAGTTGATTTTGATTACCCACAATCGAGAAACGATGAGTCGTGCCGGGATATTATACGGCGTCACGATGGCTGGGGACGGCGCTTCGAAACTCCTTTCAGTAAAATTCGATGAGGCCGCGGTAAACGCTAAGTGAGTAAAAGAACGGAGTGATTATTACGAACTTACTCCAAAAAACTATCCCTAATGTTTTTTCGGAGACTGACCACTTTGCAGTATTAAAATGAATAAAGCCCGGGCAGCTGTCATTTGCTCAGCCGGTCCTCGCTCAGGGTATTTTTGCTGCGGATGCTTCACCAATCACAGCTACCCGGCTTTTTTGATAGTATAAAAATGAATAAAGCCCGGACGAAATGGGCGCTATTCGCGGAGCCCATTTCGTCCGGGCTTTTATGGTTGTGTAGTCCTGCTCGACAGGCTACTTTTCGTTTTCGGGCGGCTTGTTTTTATTGCGCCGGGCGTCCTTTCGGGCTTTCTTTTGTAAGTAGAAAGTTCGTCGGGCTTCTTTCCGGCGCATTTGCGACGGCGTGGGGTCACCTCGCCACCAGTGTTCGCCGGAGTCCAAGTTGTGAATGGCGAGCACTTGATAGCCCATCGCTTCCAGAGAAACGCGTACTTCGTGCACGTCGTCGCACTTGACGAGTGCCGAATAGTCCCCGTTTGCGTGAGGGGCGATCCGGGCATTGTGGTCATATGCATGGATCACGTCTTCAATGTCAAAATGGTCCAGTTTTCTAGTTCTGGACGTACTGATAGTTACTTCGTATCGCAAGAACTCACCTCCTTTCTGGGGTTTGGTAACAACATACCCAAAACCCAATTAAAAAGCAACCACGGCGGGGACCGTCGTGGTTGCGGGTTGTACGGGCTAGGCTCTGGCCGTGGGTCTTGTAATCATCGCTGCGTAGAGCAGAGCAAAACTGACGAGTGTCAGTGTGCCAAAAATCAACGCCGCCGCCAGAAAGGCCTGCTCGAAGCTCCAGGCGTCAGCCACCCAGCCGATAAATGGCGAAAAAACAGCAAAGAAGACGCGGTTGAAGAGGTTGTTGATAGACAGTATGGTAGCCCGATCTTCGTCACGGGCTTCACGTTGGACATAGTCTTGGACGATTGGTGTCTTGAGTCCACGTAACAGCCAAAAGAACGGCACAACCGCCAGCGCCCAGAGTGAGTCATGAAAGAGTGCCATAAGGCCAAAGAGTACGAGCGGCAGCACCGCAAACAGACCAAAGATAATCCGAAAGCGAAACCAAGATTCTAAGCGGTGCGAGAGAGTTGCTCCGAGTGCTACCACTAGATTGAGTCCGGCCCAGAGGTAGCCGAAGTACAGTACATCGACTCCAATTAATGACCAATGTGGTTGGACTAGCCAGACCATCGTTAAGGTAGCGGCCCCGATAGCGCCAGAGTAGAAGTTAAGATATCGCAATCGGCTGTTTTGCCACAAGGCTCCTTTCATGATCGCTAGTAGCGCTGGAGTTTTATGGGTAGCTGCTCTGACTTCAGTGGTGAGGCTGAAAGCGATACCGATCGAGAAGGCCATTACAAAAACTTGGAGTAGCATGAGATTACTAAAGCCAAGCTGACTAGCCATAACGCCAGCGAGTACTGCAGCAGTGGCTTCAGATATTGTACTGACGGACAATAGTCGACCTTGGTACTTTTGATATAGCCACTCCCGAGCTTGTTGTTTTAGTGTTTGAAACAGGAGCGCTTCGTTAGCCCCAGATACAAAACTTATAGACACCGCCAAGAGTAATTCAGCGACAACAAAACCCCAAAATCCTTCCGCTAAGTAGTAGCCGAGATATCCGGCTGTTGTAAAGATTGTGCCAATCACCAAAGCGTTTTTTCTGCCAAACCAGTCGGCAAAATAACCTGACGGTATTTCAAGTACAACAACCGCTACCGAGAAGATAACCTGTAGCCAAAAGATATCTTGAATCGTGAATCCGAACGACTGCCAGTACAAGACGATAATTGGCATTACTATCAAAAACGAGCGGATTGCCCGCAGAGCAATCAATTTATAGACATCTGTCAGCATAGTCATAAGTGTACCTCGTTCTTTTTTAGTTTCCAGGAACAAGTTGAAGAACTGCTGCCGGGAGGGAGGGGATTTTGTTGGCTGCGTGCAGCCAACAAAATCCCCTCAGCTTCGCTGCAGCCGAGGGGTGGTGAGAATTGTGTTGAAGATTTTTAGAGTTCTTCGATGAGATACGTCGTGCGACGAGTACCAAACCCACGGCTGAATCGAATAGTGCTCCGTCCTTTTTGTGAAAAAGAAAACGGAGAGAGGATGGCGGTATACATAGACACGAGGAAATTACCGCCCGTAGTATCGTGCCCGCCACAGGCGTCAATCGCCCTCTCTGCAAAGTTGTAGGTTTTTGTAGTCATGTACTGGTGATGACGGTGGCTGTTAACAAATCTTACAGCTGGTATGATAGAAGTGATATGGAAAGACCGTTGTCACCTCGTAAATTACGTGAAGGTAACCCTAGTAGAATTACGCCTGAACAAGAATTTGGTCTACAAACGGTACGTCAACGTTCGGAACTACGAAAGACGCTCCGGGCTATGGGCGTAGTATTGGTGGCATTATCCCCGAATGAAGTAGCCGATAGTGAACCAAGTAAAGAGCACTTTTGGTCTCAATCCGAACAAGCGACAAACAACCAACCACAACCACGACCAGCCGCCCTCGATAATTTAGTTGAAGAGCTGACCGACAGACAATTTACTACTGATTCAAACCTAGCGCCCGAAAGTGCACCACTTCCACCAGAGCGGCCAATCGCCGATGAAGTCGAACGAATTAAACAACACTGGAATGGTCTTGTCCGTCAATCGTACGAACAGGATGAGCGCGCTTCATCTACCAGACTTCTTCTTAGTGAATTCTCGGTAGCTGAAGAGCCAGAACTGTTTGCGTTAGCAGAAGCGGGGGAGATCGTATCAACCGCTGATGTCATTCGCTATTTCGCTACCAAGCCAGTCGTGGGTGTTGACCATATGACTCGGGCTGAGTACGTGGCTAATCCGGCTATTATGTTGTTCGACCAAACTATTCCGCACGTAGTACAAGACGAATTGCGACGATTGATGCCCGGTCTGTGTGCGCAAGAGTCAAAGTTCAATAATAACGCTAAGAGTCCGGCTGGGGCTGAAGGGATTTTTCAATTTATGCCAGCGACGTGGGTAGAGGTCGCAGCGATATTTGAGAAACGTTTTGATCGTGAACCAAGTCGACTGTCATTGTCCGATCAGGTAGCCATGGCCGGTATTCATTTTTCTAACATCTATAAACGATTACAATTTTATTCAAAGCAACATGGAGATGTACTTGATGCAATCGCGAATGAGTATTTTGATAGTCCTGAGACATTTGAGCGCGAATTACTACCACGATTAATGCTGGTGTCGTATAACACGGGGAGTAAACGGTTAATGGCAGTTGTGGTGGCTGCGTATAAACAGTTAGCTGCTGACGAAACGCTGAAAGCAACAATCATCAAAGCATCACGAGCAGAGCCTGAGGTTTTATTCGCGTATATGATGAGTATCGGGGAACAGAGTGATGACGGTCTCTTGGCAGGCTTTGGCACACACGGTAGTCAGTATCTCGCGCATATTATTGCTAGATTGAATATTCTCACTTCAGAGCGAGATACCATATCGTACAATCAATAATTAGTTTTTATAAAATTTGTTCCGATATCTTTAGTTTTATACAATAACTCCGCATACAGACCCCGCTGGTGCGCTTGCTTTTTTTTTGTTTTGTGGCATTGTACTTGTCGGTTAAGCAGCACTGGAAAGGAGAATCGATGAAGAATTTAAGGAGACTGCTCCCGGACCTCGCGGCAGCCATTGAGGGTCGTCTCGAGATTATCAACATCGCCAGGGTGACAAAGTCCCTGCCGAAAGAGATCAAAAAGGGGTATGCGCCCATCGAGCATGCTCCCTTGCCGGAGAGCATCAAACAACTCTTCGGCATACTCCTGCATGTTAGGCGCGATCCGCGAGCAATGCAGGTCGTCCAGGCAGTGCTGACGTATGCAGTCGTTGAGCACTGCAAACTCAAGCCGGGTATACGGCTGGACGTCCTGTTCTACGGCGACTGGCAGGTCGCCGTCGAGGTGCAGGTCCAGGCTGGTCCGGCCGCGGAACCTGCGGTCCCGCCACCGGGGACCCAGGTCCACTGAAGGCCGCACGAAGTCGCAGGCGAAGGCCGCCTCCGTTATCGTGCGGCCTTTTCCTATGTTCGCTATGCACTAACGAGTTCAAAGTCGAGTTGGCGTTCGTCGAGGTCGGCGCGAGTGAGTTTGACTCGAATCTGGTCGCCGAGGCGGAAGATTTTGCCAGTGCGTTCACCACGAACGTGATACTTGCTGGCTTCGTGGACGTAGAAGTCGCCTTTAAGGCTAGAGAGTTTGATCATGCCTTCAGATTTAGAACTTTTCTCCTCGACGTAAACTCCCCAGTCGGCAACGCCGGTGATGACACCGTCAAATTCTTTGCCAACACTATTCATCATGTATTCAACTTGTTTGTATTTGATGCTATCGCGTTCAGCTTTTACCGCGGTCATTTCACGTTCTGAGGACTGAATCGAAAGTTTTTCGTAGCGGGTTAATTCTGGGCCAGTGATAGCAGAGCCGTCGAGGTGACGACGAAGCATGCGGTGTGCCATTAAGTCAGGGTAGCGACGGATGGGGGAAGTGAAGTGGGTATAGAACTTGAACGCCAATCCAAAATGCCCGATGTTTTTGGTGGAGTAAATTGCTTTGGCCATTGAGCGGATAGTGGCGGTCTTGATGAGGTCTTCTTCCGGTGAACCTTCAATTTCTTTCAATAGTTTGTTGATGTCAGTTGCTTTAACAACACCGTGCTTGGTCTCAAATTCGTAGCCGAGGGCGCGGACAAACATGCCGAGTTCTTCAATTTTGTCTGGGTTTGGTACATCGTGAATCCGGTAGATAAACGCTGAGTCTCGACCTTTGTCTTTGCAGAGTTTATAGATATAGGTGGCGACTTGCTCATTGGCGAGGAGCATAAAGTCTTCGATCATCATCATGGTTTCGGTGCGGTGTTTGACGAACGCGCGGATAGGTTTGCCAGACTCGTCGAGTTCAAACTTTACTTCCGGCTGCTCAAACGCAATCGCACCTGCTTTGAATCGCTTTTTCCGTAGGTGACGGGAAATATCCATCATAGTCTGCAGCTCTGCTTGGTGTGGTCCGGTGCCAGCATCGAGTACTTCTTGGGCTTCTTCGTACGAGAATCGTTTGTCCGAATGGATGATTGTTTGACCATACCATTCGTCGGTGACGGTACCAGTTGCAGTCATAGTAAAGACGGCAGAAAATGCTAGCCGGTCTTCGTTTGGTCGTAGGGAACATAGGTCATTAGAGAGGACTTCAGGCAACATCGGAATCACCCGGTCGACCAGGTAGATCGACGTCCCACGTTCGCGTGCTTCTTGGTCAATGATTTCACCTTCGGTCACATAATGCGAGACGTCAGCAATGTGAATACCGATTTCAAAGTGATCAGCGTCGATTTGTTTGAATGAAAGCGCGTCGTCAAAGTCTTTGGCGTCGTGCGGATCAATCGTCATGGTGGTGACATCACGCATATCGCGGCGCTTCGGATCAGTGACTGCATCGGCGAATATTTGGGTTTGGTTTTCGTAGAGTTTCTGGGCGGCTTCAGAGACCGGTTCAGGGAAGTTTTCAGAGAAACCACCCGAGCGGATGATCGCTTGCATTTCAGTCTCGTGGTCGCCGACCGGACCGAGGACTTCGGTGATTTTGGCGATTGGGTCCATGAGTGGTTGTTTCCAACTCTCGATGGTGATCACGACTTTCTTGTCGAGATGGTCCGGGGTGGCATCGGGGACGACGGGTCGGATGTGAATGCGGTGGTTGTCTGGCGAGAAATAATACTTGCCTTTTTCTGGTCCAGTATCACGGACTTTGATTACACCGATAAATTCGCGCCACTTTGGTTTGACAACTGCTACTACTTTTCCACTACGCCGTTCGCCTGGTTTCTCAGGGAGGAGTTCGATAGCGACAATGTCGCCGTCGAGCGCGAAGCCTAAGGCTTCGCGCTCGATTACAATATCTTCATCATAGTCAGGAACTGATACAAAGCCAGTCCCTTTGCCGCGGACCATAATTGGCCCTTCAAAAGTTTGGGTAGTCATAGATGGCCTTGAGTGTAGCGCGCAGAGCGTCAATTGACAACATACGTATCTTATTACTATTCAAGAATTACTACTTGCCGGTTTAGGGAGAGGGATTATAGTGAAGTTGTTTGATGACCAAATCATTGAGCGGCCGCGGGATTCCGGTGTCACCCGCGGCCGCACTTAAGATCTTTTGTAGGAACAATATATTTCCCTGTCGGAGGAGCCGTAGGTTTCCTCCCCCTTATCGCTCGGTTACTCCGGGCGATCTTTTTTATTGCCAATTTCATATATATATAGTATTGTTGCGCCGTTATGTTAATGATGAGATTACAACGAGTCGGCCG
>CAYGTP010000011.1:34028-35166 GCA_964352875.1 uncultured Candidatus Saccharibacteria bacterium | reverse complement strand
TAACACTTTCTATTATGGAAGTTTTGAATACCCCAAAGGTAGCGGTCAGTGGTACCAAGGAAAACATGAACCGATCATTACCAAAGAGCTATATGACGAAGTGCAAACACAACTCAAGGGTAACGAACTAAAGACTAGAACTGATAAAGAATTTGCATTCACTAAACTAATGACTTGTGGACTTTGTGGTTCAGGCATAAGTGCTGACGAGAAATATAAAAAACTTAAGAACGGAAAGTTTAATACACACATCTATTACGGTTGTACTAAATCTAAAGATAAGAATTGTAAGTGCGGATATATTAATGAAGTAGATTTGATTATTCAACTGCAAAAACTAGTTGACACAATTACTCTTAAAGAGAATGTTGTGCTGAAGAAACTGAGAGATGAGGTGACCCGATTCAAAAAGTTTCAGTTGGCTTTATCTAACGAAAGCACTGACATCAAAGTCACTAACAAGGACATTAAAAATTACGTTAAGTTTATTTTAAAGGACGGTGACATATCAGAGAAGCGTTCAATCTTAGAAAGTTTAACTTCAAAAATTACCTTAAAGAATAAAAAGGTGTACATATCAAAAAACTGACGCAGAGCGTCAGTTTTTTGTGACATTTTATTGAGATGTTACTTTACCTCGAAATTGAACATCATCCCTGAATCTAAGTGTTCAGCGATGTGACAGTGTGTCATCCATTTTCCAGGATTACTCATCTCAATTAAAAGGTCGTAGGTTTCTCCTTCTGGAATCAATACTGAATCCTTCCACTGCATGTTCTCGTTTAGTTCACCATCTTTCGCTAAGATGACAAACTTTTGCCCATGGAAGTGAATTGGGTGTTGCATTGGGTGCATCCCATTCTCATCATTGTAGATACGAACTTTAACTAATTCACCAGTTTGGAATGACCAATCTATGTCACCGTTACGTAATCCTGTATCAGTGTCCTCAATGACCCATTCAATCGTTTCGTCGGTACTCATTTGATTCATCATCGCCATGTCATCCTCCCACTCAATACCGTCTTCGCTATGTGGTTCATCTGACTCTTCCATCATATCGCCCATAGCATCATCGTCAGCATTGAGATACGGCTCACAGCCAGCCATATTTGGCATCATTTCACAATGTTCGACC
>CAYGTP010000011.1:0-33928 GCA_964352875.1 uncultured Candidatus Saccharibacteria bacterium | reverse complement strand
GGCTCACAGCCAGCCATATTTGGCATCATTTCACAATGTTCGACCGCTTGCTGGCGATTCATTTCCATACCCATCAAGTTCACCGTCTCACCACCACCCATCATGCCCATACCACCTTCATTCATCATGTTACCCATCATGCCTGTCATTTCGATATCAAGACGAAGGTTCTTGTCTGGTGACTTAGCCAATAGACTAGCTGCTTGGTTACGGATGTCGGTGTAGTCGGCTGCGTTGCTCCGTAGCGTTTCAAACGCCGCTAAACGATTCATACCTGACGGTTCGACCGTAACTGTTCCCATCTGTTCGCCACGGTGAACAATTGGGTATGTACCCGGTGTGTCGTAGTAAAGCTCAATCACGTATCGCTCAGACGTACCAATAATTTGGTGATCAATCATTTCTTCTTGTTCAATTCGTCCCGTATCACCACCAACTAGTTTCATCTGTGCTCCTTCAAACTCTAATTTGAAAGTACGAGTATTGGCTACGTTAGTAATGAACGTACGAGTAATAGCACCTTGTCGTACAGTTAGGTTGTAATCTTCAGTGTCGTTAATAAGAAGTCGGTCACCAAAGCGTCCCATAAGCGTGTGGGTGACCACCTCACGACTGTATTCGCCATCTTCGAAGATATCATCAACAATCAGGTATTCCTCTTGGTCTACTTCATTCCAGTACCCATCTTCGGTCACGATAAAGTTACCGTAGAGACCCATGTCTTGCTGATAGTCTTCTCGAACGTGCGGGTGATACCAGAAGACACCAGTATCAGGAAATTCTAGTTTGTAGCTAAAGGTCTCACCAATTTCCACTGGTGGTGTAATTGGTACCGCACCATCCATTTGCCAGTCGCCACGCAACCCGTGTGAGTGCAGAGCGGTTTCCATGTCGATGTTGTTGGTGAAGTTGACCGTTACTTCTGAACCTTTTTCAACCTTAAGGATAGGGCCAGGAATCTGACCGTTGTATGCCAGACGCTTTACGGTTCGGTTACCAACCTCTTGCTTCACGATTGAAGCAGTCAGATCAAAGATGTCTCCGTCCTTGAGTTCAACCACTTCAGTTGGCCTGACCTCAGGTACGTTCTTGTCTCGCAAGATCGATAAGTTGTCTTCTTCAGGGATATTCTGTCCCATCATCATGCCGTCCATGTTCATTCCCATCATGTTTGGTGTGCTGGCATACCAGAACACTCCACCGACGAGAAGTAGGAATGCTCCTATACTCAAAATATATTTCATAATTAGATTGTTACGTACGGTGACATGTCACCGTTAGTTGATAATTGATAGACCTCATATGGGGCAACTTTTCGCCCTGGCATACCCGGCGTACCAATCGGCATACCTGGCAGACCGATACCAGCAATATCTGGTTCTTCAGTCAGTAGTTTTTCAATTGCTTCCAGTGGCACATGACCTTCAACGACATAGTCACCTATCACAGCCGTATGACAACTAGCGCCGTCTGCTGGAATATTGTTCGACTGCTTTATTGCATCGAGATCGGTAGTTTCTTCAATCGTCACAGTAAAACCAGCTTCTTCAAGTGCTTTTGCATGGCCAGTACAACAACCGCAATTAGGGCTCTTGTATAAGGTGACTGACTGACCTTCACCAAAGTCGGCGACCGCTAAGTCTGGCTCGTAGGTGAGGTTGTTTTGATTAAAGGAAACGAAACCGGTGACGGCTACCGCTACCAACGCTATGACTGGCAACGTAATGAAGTTCTTTTGCTTGGTAACGAGTCCATAAATAAGCGCACCAAGGGCTAGAACTGCTACGAGTATACTGATAATCGTAAAGGGTTCTTGGTACCACGCAGTATGTAGTTCATCATCGTGGGCCAATGAAATGGCTGGCGCAAAAAGAATTGCACCGAGAAAATATATTTTTTGCATGTTATTTGCTTTCTAAACTAATAAGTCTGGCGATTAAAATCGCATGGTTATGTAGCTAGAAAAGTTTTGGATGTAAAATGCCATTTGAAAACAGTTCCTGTAATGGTCTATACGAAAAAGAGTATGTTCGAGTGCGTAATACATTTAGACGAACGGGTATGGATTTTCTCCTTGGAGTAAAGAAGAAGGGCGCAGTTGAGGCTATAAATGCAATCGCCCCTACCGCTACTATAAGTGTCACAATAGTCGGAGCAACTGAAACAAAAGCATCTTTCCAGGCTCCGATATGGTCAGCTAGATTCATTGGGCAAATTACCTCACCATGTTCCATAAACGGACAATCTGTCATGCCGCCTGTCATATCCATACCGACAGACATGTGGAATAAGCTCGCAAACATTGCGCCGAGAAAGATGGTGAATATAGCTATACTGACTATTTTCTTCATGTAAATACAATAATACACTACATTTTAGGCTTAGAATAGACGTTAAATATCTCATCATGTAGACCGATACTGGTCTTGTCGAGCACTAGTCCGTGGACAAGTTCTGGTAATTGCGTAGCTTGGTCTAGACACAAAGTTGTTGCCCACACGTCCGCCTCAGTCGCACTTGAAGAGACTACGTACGAAGTCTTCTGCTGTGTGGTAAGTAGATGATTTTGTATGATTCCAGTTTTGGAGTCTGTCCACGCTCGTAGATTTGGCGAAGAAGCCGCAAAGCCAGAATGTAGTAGTTCAAGATTACCGATACTAAGTGATTTATCGTAAGGGTGTGCTAATTCAATTTTGATTGGTTGTTCATTATCAGAAGTAGCATACATATCACCACCACCATTGATAAGAAAATATGAAAGTCTATGTTCAGTTTGTAGATATTCAGCCAAAGCATCAATGGCATAGCCCTTACCAATACCTCCCAAATCAAGCTGGCCTCTTGTTAGAGTAATTTTTTCATCTGTCACCGAAAGCACTTCAGGTAACACTGGAACATCGATTTTTTGTTCGCTATGTGTGAACGAATAGGTCAAGTCATAACCAGCATTTATTAATTTTTCACCAATTGCCACATTAAATACCCCGTTAGTTTTTTTATAATACTGTAATGATAATTGCAACAAATCAATGAATTGTTGTTCTGGATCATCAAAGACCCTGTCCTGATTTAATTTCGACAACCACGAGTCTGGGCGAAAACGACTATATCGAGACTCGTATTTTTCTAGCCAGTCAACAATGGAGTCATGAAGTATCGTCTTGTCGCCACACTCTTCAAACAACTCTATATGCCAATACGTCCCTAGTGCTTCAATCTTTTGTAACAACATGGTTATTAATTCTGCGCCCGTTCTTTAATTGCTAGTAGTGCGTCATTAAAACCGTCAGTTGTTTCTGATGCCTGTCCGACTCTAGCTATCGGCGCGTCGTCAAGCGGCATACCAATCACTACATTTTTATAAAGAGAGTCAAAGTGTTGCTGATACCCTGCAGAATGGGAGTAATCGATAGTAGCGTACGATTGCTGAGCATCAACAATGATGCCGTCTTTCAGCGTAATCTGAGTTCGCATTGGTTCATATAACTTAGGCCAGGCAAAGTATGCTAACTCAACCATATACGTACCGTTCTGATATTGACTGTCAGACGTGTTTTCAGGGTCTTTGTCTACTAAGATGACTTTTAGACCTTTTGGCTCTCGCTCTGATTCAGTTGGAGCATCGGGTCTAGGTCTTATCACAATACCTTCGGGCGTTACTATGTCAGGAAGTAGTGACGGCAACACTTCATCTTCTTTTGCCACTGAGTTCATCATGCCATCAGCTGCTTCGTTTTTTATGTTCTGTAGTGCGGCATCAAAAGCGACATTGGTGAGCGATGCGCCACCAATCCGAGACAACGAAATATCATCGACTGTTTGTCCGATTACTTCATCTTTATAATACTGCTCAAATGCATCTACATAGCTCGTCGAAACTGGGTTAACAATTTCAAACGCAACATCAGTCTCCGTAACAATATTATCTACGATTGTCACAGTAGCATCCAAAGACTCAACATACCCATACGGTACTTCATATTTGACTGTTGCAGTGTACGTACCGTCTTGATAGTTCATCATACCCATACCATCCATCATTGGCATGGTTTCTCTCACGGTTTCAATTCCAGTTTCGTTTTGAGCAATTGTGTCTGTCCGACCAAGAGTTGTGACCGCAGAATAAGTGAAAGCGGTGATAAGTATAAATATACCGGTAATAATAATTGTAATTTGCATATTTTTGTTTAGTAATAGTTAGGCTAAGCCGGGGAAATAATCAGTTTTAATGTTGCTTCTCGGTACTCCTAGTTGCTCAAATAACTTTTCGTATGAATTAACCATTCCCGGTGGACCTGAAAGGTAAATAATCCTGGACTGTAAATCAGGCACTAGTCTTTGAATCATTACTTGTGTTAAAAAACCAGACTCACCACGCCAGTCGGTCGGTGGTCTGTTCAGAACATGAGTAGTTTGTAATCCAATATTCTGTGCCTTACTAAATAGGTCTGCGTATGCAATGTCATCAATTTCGTTATTGCAATACAGCAGGTGCGCATCTATCGCTTGATGTTTAATCAGGCAGTCCTCAACCATGCTGACAAACGGAGTCACACCGATACCACCAGCCACAAAAACATACTTATGATTGGTAACGTTTTCTGGCAAAATGAAATCACCCGCGAGTTGTGCTGCATGGAGCACAGCTCCAGACTTCAGCTGTTCAAGATTTTCTTTATAGGTGCTGCCTGCCTCACTATGCCGTACCACCAATCTCACAGTCTTTTTTAATGGTGAAGAGGCAATAGTGAAATAACGTCTTGAACCTCTCCAGTCTGGAGATTGATGTGGTAGAGCCCACTCTAGGTACTGTCCGGGTCTGAACACCACCCTGAACGAAGGTTTGAATATATATTCACGTGTATTTTGGGCTACATCTTTTACTGATTTCAGAGTCAAAGTAAGTCGGCCACGAAGCGAGAGTGGCCACAGCAGAAGATTAGCAATAACGAGCGTAAGTTCAGGCGAGTTGAAGAACGGACCGAACGCAAAAGGTATTTGTGAAAGTGCACCAATAAAACCACCGTAAAAGATTTGCATACCACGACCAGCTGGTGTCGAAAGAGGTTCAGTAACCATGATGGTCATAAAAAACCATAGCGGTGACGCGAATAGGAGGCTGGTTAAAAATGCATCACCAGAATCTCCCCGCAACACCGCAAATACGACAGCCATCAACACTGAAGCGAGAATACCAGCTATAACCATGGGCATACGCCTTATTTTTAGGGTCACGAGAATACCTCCAATCAACACGAATAGGTTCAGGTACACTGAACCAACCCACCAAGATGCATATGCTAAACCTGTAAGTGCAAATAATACTGCAGTGAGCGCCACTGGATTAATCAAGTGAACATTGCGGTAGCGAATGATGTACTTCCCAAGAACACTAACGACACCAATCAAAGCCAATGTCCCCAAGCCATCCAGATCACTTGTAGGGGTAAAAATGAGGAACAAAATAAGTGCTGTAATAATGCTCGAGAAGACGTTTGCTGGAGCTTTTGTTTTAGCAACAAGCACGTAGTGTGTGACGAGAGAAGAAGCAAGTAGCACCAGAACCGACAGGACTATATCTGTTACTGAATAGAAGATAAAACCAGCTAGACTAAAGCCTACGGCAATGAGCACATAACTTACCAGCACTGCAAGCAGAACTTGGTACATCGTGTATCGATCAAGAACTTTTTCTATTACCCGCATACGTTATAGCGCAACTGATTTACTTGTTGAGTACGCCTCAAGTCCACCCTCTAAACCGTCAATGGTATAGCCACGCTCCGTTAATTCTCGGGCAACAACTGCTGCTCGCGCTCCAGTACGACAGAACACAATTATTTTCTTTTCTTTGGGTAAATTATCTTTCACAGCTTCGGTGAACACCTTACCCATTGGCATATGGAGCGCCAATGCAATTGAGCTTTCAGGAGTCAGTTCTTCAGCTTCTCGGATATCAAGTAAGAGATAGTCATCAGTAGAGCCTGCAAGTATTTTTTTAAATTCTTTTGTGTCCATATTATTAATATGTATTAGTGATAATTTTTGATAACTTCGATTAATTTTCTTCAACAATAATTGTTCCAACCGCTGTAGGATTGAGGTGGTCGTGATACTCCCAAGTGCCTGTTTCTTCAAACACATACATGAACATATCGCCAGGCTTGAATTGATCGAATGTTGGCAAGATGTCGTGCGCTGGATGTGAGTCAGACGCTACCCACATTTGTGTGTCGCTCTCGTTAACGAAATGTACCATTGCTCCAACTCCCACATCTAAGGTAGCTGGCTCAAACCCTTCGTTGGTATACGTAATTGTTTGTGCATTCATACCCATATCCGCCAATGATATGCCAGCTGGTTTTGTTTCAATAACTTCATTTGTAACCACGTCGCCTGTGGTCACAAAACGAGCGACATAGTCACCACTACCATCCACATACGGCTGATCTAGGTCATTGAGCACCTGGTCACTTCCTGCATCTTCGTATAGCAACACCATTAATTCATTGGCTCCTGAGTAGAATTCTCCTAAGGGAATTTCGATATTGGAATATGTACCTACATCGAGATACGAACTAATCTCCACAATCTGTCCGGCTGTGTCATTAATAATTTCGCGCACTACCAGAAAGCCGGGTTCTGTAAGCACCACCTCTGACACAACAACTGTTTCTTGCTCTAATTGTGGTTCAATTAAAATTCGGGATTCGAGACTGTCGTCAATGTCGCTCATTGGTTCTGAACGTAATTCAATGTCACCATTATTTACTTTATTTGACTGAAAGCCGAAGAGCCAAAACCCCGCAATCCCTATCAAAAGTAAGCTACAGAGAACTATGGGTAATTTCATATTTTGAGTTCGTTACTAGTAATTTATATTTCATGTTCATTGGTTGAGATAGTATCTCTCTACTATTCACCGCGAACATTCTCAATGAGTTGTTCAATTGCGGCTAGAGGTTGCGCCCCGTTAATCGGATATGTAGAGCCGTCAGGACCAATCATGACACTCCAAGGAGTACCGCGGCCACCGGTTTCTACCGCATTAGCAATGTCTGCTTGGATGTGTTCGTCATATTTACCACTTTCAAAACAGGTTTGAAATGCTGTTTGATCCAAACCGATTTGACTGACGAGCTGAGGAATAACAGTCTCAATATCGGTGCGGTTATTAGTTAGCGTGACGTCGAAATAGCCATCGGTAAATTGCCAAAAGGCATCGTTGCCACCTAGTTCAGCTGCGCATTCTGAGGCTACAGCTACCGCTTGTGCTTTCACAGGATGCAACTGCTCAAGGGGAAATTGCCTAAATACCCAAGCCACTTCGCCACTCTCAGCGTATTTATCAACAACTTCATTCATAGTGTCGTGAAATCGTTTGCAGAAAGGACATTCAAAGTCTGAATATTCAACAATTTTAATTGGAGCATCAAGATCGCCTTTAATATGATCTGTTTCATCAACTGGACGCACCGCATCCGTTGAGCCGGCTGGTTGTGGTGCTCCAACTTGCGGCTGTTTATTTCCAGTATTTGCTGCAACTGGACCATTTACACTGCCGTTTCCACCACTCATATATAGCCCTATAGCGATAAATGCTCCAGCGACTACAATCGATAATGGTATTAGATAAGGATTAGGTTGTTTAGTAGTATTTTCTTCCATATTATTTAATATGCTTTGTTTTTAATAAATACAAAAAACCGACGATAATAGAAAACTATCAATGTAGTTTTATCGTTGGTTACACAGCAAAATTATGGAGTTTGGAGTGAATGATTCCTAAACTAAAAAGCTTCTTTAAATAACAATGCTCTTGCGGTGATACTAAAGAGTGCGAAGGCGGACTATGGAGAAATCGTAACTGTTTTATTGTGTCCGAAAGTGAAAATGTTAGGAAAGATCGGTGACATACACCCGCAGCTGCCACAATAAGCAACAGAACAAGACCTGTTTGAATCACTGTGTTATCAGCCAGATTCATAACAGTCTCACACGTAGCCCCGATATCTAAAGTATGGCCATGATCAGTTGCCACAGTAAAACAAGCAAGTGTTACTACAACGAACATACTGACAATTAGAATTGCAATTAATTTGTTTAGGATGTTGTTGTTAAACCACTTTTTCATATTTGTTACTGAATAGTATAGCAAAGCTACGCATTTTACTTGTAGAAGATTACATCCAAATCATTGCGAGCATCCAGACAGCCATACCTAGCATCATTAAGTTTTCTGTGAGAGAGACAAATCCAAGTGGTACATTAGTGTCGCCACCAACACAGGCACACTTCAGCTCTCGCTTTTCTATATAGACCGCCTTAAACACTGACCAGGCACCAATGCCACCAATAAATAATGCAACAGGTATTGAGATATATGAAAGCACTCCAGCAAACATCAGGAGACCTGCGGTTAGTTCAGCGTATGGGTAGATATAGCCGTACGATACCCATCGCTTTGCTAGTACGTCGTAGTTTAAAAACATAGTTGAGAATCCTTCCACGTCCCGTAGTTTCATCAGTGCTAGAAGCACCATCGTGATAGAGATAAAGTGTGGAAGAACCATAACGTATCCCATTGACCAGTTAGTAAGAATTCCAACAGCTATTGCCAATAGAAACCCAACCGCAAAGATAGCTACTACTGGTTTGTACGTTGTATCTCCTGGTTCTAGAATCTTTTGCCCAAAGTGCTTACGTAGTTCTGTATGCCCACCAATCCTCTCATCTCCAATGAATGCTTGCGGGGTTGTCTCTACGTTATATTTAGCTTTAAACGCATCTGTCTCTTCTCTAGTAGTCAGGTGATTATCTTGAACTGAATACCCATGCTTTTTTAAGAGATGTAGTGACTTCAGACCATACGGGCACGTGTGGCCTGGCATCACCATCCGATATAAGGTTGCTTGTTTTTGCATACTATTTTCGTTTAGCTAGCTTATAAACCGACAACACCTCTTCGATAGCTTTGTTTTTATTCTTCCCTTGCATCTGAGTCACCACACAAGTGCCAAGGTGGCTTTCTAGCATTTTCTCTTCAACCGAACTCAGTGAGTTTCTAATGGCCGATGTTTGAGTAATCACATCAATACAGTATTTGTCTTCTGCCACCATTTTTTGTAGACCTCGTACCTGCCCTTCAATCACTTTTAGTTGTCGTTCAACTTTTGATTTCAGTTCTTTTTTCACCATGCTAGTATACCCCCAGGGGGTCTAAGGTGCAAACATATAGTATACTCAATATATAGCAGCTTAAATATTCTTTATGTCACAATCCTACAAAACCTTTTTTATCATGATTGGTACGTCGTCTATTCTTATGTACGCTGCCATGTATCTCAACACGTACGCCTGGGACCACATATTCTTCAGTGAGATGCGGTTGTATATGAACCTACTGATGACCGCCATTATGGCCGTTGTGATGCTGTGGTTTATGCGCCACATGTACACCGACAAAAAGACCAACACCTACATTGTGGGCGGAAGTGTCGCTTTGTTTATCGTAGCCTTGTTTCTGGTACGTAGCCAAACGCTAGTAGATGACGTTGATTATATGGAAGCAATGATTCCTCATCATTCAATCGCTATTCTAACCAGTGAACGAGCTCAGATTGAAGACCCGCGTGTGCGAGAGCTAGCAGACGCCATTATCGAAGCACAAAGAGAAGAAATCGCTGAAATGAAACGTTTGATTGAAGACTTGGATTAGATTTAATCTCTAAAATAGAAAAACACCCTCATATGGGTGTTTTTCTATTTTAGAGCTAAACGATAGTGTCTCGTGCTAGCTCTAGACGGCGGAGAGTAAGGGATTCGAACCCTTGAAGGCGTTTAAACCTTACCTCGTTAGCAGTGAGGCGCTTTCGACCACTCAGCCAACTCTCCATTATGTGTGTTCTGTGTGTTGGCTGAGTGTTCGACAAGTCGTCCACCTCCCTTCGGTCGGATGAACTGTCTCCCAGACAGTTCATCCACTCAGCCAACTCTCCAATATATTCTATTGTGGAGGGTAGAATAGCATAATCAAGCTAACCTATCTAGCTTGCTGATAGCAATTAAATTATTGACTAAAGAAATATTTATGTAATGATTGACGTCTGGTAAAAGGAGGATCAAAAAGATGAAGAAAGTGGCAGTAGCCGAAACTGTGGCCGATTTCAGAGAACAGCTCGTGGACGCTATCACGAACAATTGTGTCTTGGGAAAGTTTACCGAGCCTATCTTTTCTGACGGTGATACCATGAGCTTCTCTGAGATCGGTATGGATGAAATTGATGGCCAAGAGATCATCCTGAGCCTATCCGAAAAGTTCGACATCGACCTATCGGGCGACGGAGCGGAGCTGATCAAGATGACCGTGCCTCAACTACATGCCTTCTGTATCAAGAAGGCAACTGACGAGGCCAAGCAAGCGGCCGAGATGCGCAGACGGAGTATGGAGAGTTTCCGCTAAAGCCTGCGGACACGCGCCTGACGAATCGCCCGGCAATCCTGGCTGATTGTCGGGCGTTTCTTTTATATATAGAAGTGATTGAAGCCATGGCTTCAGTGTAACTAAATCACAGGGATGACTCTATAAGTTAACTACTCACAATCGTAC
Organism: uncultured Candidatus Saccharibacteria bacterium; assembly: GCA_964352875.1. Taxonomy (GTDB): domain Bacteria; phylum Patescibacteriota; class Minisyncoccia; order Phycocordibacterales; family UBA918; genus OLB19. The sequence continues at coordinate 23,319 of CAYGTP010000011.1, read as the reverse complement.
CTCGGTTAGCAACGTCAGTTGCTACTTGATACCGGTTGCCTTCGTCATCTAAGAAAATCATTTGGGCTCCAGGGCTGATATCGATGCCGTTTTCGGTTGCCCATGCAGCGTATTGTTCTGCTTGCTCATCCAGTTGTTGTTTCATGAATACATCAAACATCGCCTTATCCATGGTCGGCTGACCAGCTGCATCATGCGGCATTCTAATCTCGTGATCATAACACCACTGTAAGAATCGTTCTTGGGTCATGTCGCCCCCAACTACATTCTTATTATAAATTTCAGCCAAAGAGTACCCATCAACTTTTTCCGTCTCTGAACGCGCTGATAACCACAGATAAAAAGCGTGCAGCTCGTCCTCTACTAGTTCACCGTATAATTCAAGCGGTTCTCTGGATTGCATCAAATACTTGGTTAGTCCGATTGGGGCAAAGCGTTCTGGCTGGGGAGCTTGGGGAAATTCTTCCATATGTTTATATTATCAAACTGGTGACGGTTTTAGCCTAGCCTACTTCGCTGAATCTACTACTAACCATTTTCTTCCATCATGGGTAAATGTACCGACGCGACCTTTGTGTGTGTCAGATGTAATCAAAACGGTGACGACTAATTGTTCTTGACTGGTATCTATGTCTTCAATCGTTCCGGTTATATACGCTTCATCTACATAGAGACTGAGGGTACCGCCTACAACAATCTCGTTACCACCAACCATCACTGGCGCAGCCTCTTCATTAGGTTGAATCAGATCTTCTCTCTTTCCTGCTCCAAACATTCTTTCACTCATAATCCTTATTTTATCGCACTGGCAACGGCTTTTACCAAGCCAGAAGCGTTGTTGGTTGGGATAATATTTTCAGCAGTTGGTTTCTTGATCAGGCCGGCGATTTTTTTGGCGGCAGCAAGCTTCATGTCATCAGTAATATCGCGCACACCGCGGTCAAGCGCCCCGCGGAAGATACCTGGGAAGGCCAACGAGTTGTTGACCTGATTAGGATAGTCTGACCGGCCGGTAGCGACGACCGCCGCCCCAGCGCGCTTGGCGTCGTCTGGATTGATTTCGGGGACGGGATTGGCGAGGGCAAATACAATCGCTTGGGGCGCCATCGCTTCGATATGGGCGCGCGCAATGGTGCCAGGGCCAGATGCACCGATGAGCACATCCGCTCCTTCGGCCGCTTTCAAGACATCCCCTTCGTAATGATTCATATTGGTCATTTCGGCCAAGTCTTTTTTGTAGCCTTGGAGATCCTTGCGCCCTTTATAAATAATCCCCTTACTATCGACAATCGTGATTTCGTGGACGCCAGCGTGCCGCAACAGCAATGTAATAGCGCGACCAGCGGCGCCAGCGCCGACAATCACTACGCGGAGTTTTTCAAGCGGCTTTTGGACTACCTTGGCAGCATTGATGAGTCCGGCCAAAACGACAATTGCCGTCCCATGCTGGTCGTCGTGCATGACCGGAATGTCGAGTTCGGCTTTGAGTCGTTCTTCAATTGCAAAACACTTCGGCGCAGCGATGTCTTCGAGGTTGATGCCACCAAACCCAGGGGCGATCGCCTTGACCGCAGCAATTATTTCTTCCGGGTCTTGGGTCGAGAGGACAATCGGCCAGGCGTCTACCCCACCGAGTGCTTTAAAGATCGCGCACTTACCTTCCATAACCGGCAACGCCCCCAGTGGACCAAGGTTGCCAAGTCCCAAGACAGCCGAGCCGTCAGACACTACCGCTACACTATTCCGGACGCTCGTATATTCACGAGCATCTTTGGGTTTTTTGGCGAGGTGTGTCGATACTGCCCCGACCCCAGGGGTATACATCGTGCTCCAGTCGGTGACAGTCTCCAGCTTGCCCTTGGCCTGCACTTCAATCTTACCTTTGAGTTTCTTGTGCAGCTTGAGAGCCAACTGGTTGTAGTCGGGTTTTGGTTTTTTGGTAGCCATAGAAATGATGCGCTGCTATTACAATATGTAGATAGTATACGCCACCGGGGGAACGCCGCCAATTTCCTCCCGGAAATTGGCGGCGTTCCCCCTACCCCAACTCCATCAAACACGAAAAAAGCCACCGTGAGATTTCTTGTCGTCCCACCGATGTGGGTAAGAAAATTCAAAAGTGGCGGTTGTGTGGGGGGCTGTTGCCAACCCCCCACCTCTACAGCGGATGGAGCCGAAGCCCCGAGCTGGCCGAGATTAGGCCGCGACGGTGAGGCAACCCGCGGCCGTCACCTGCAGAATGGCCGGATGATGCGGCACGTCGGCGATGTCCGCGGCGCGGCCGATCTTGCCCGTCACGAGCATGTCGCGCATCTCGCGCATCTCGATACGGCCGACGTCGATGCCCGAGCCGATGTCGCGCGCACCGCGGAACTTGGCCTGGCCGATGTTGCCCACCTCGAGCGTGCCGCACCGTGGGTCGTCGAACTTGGCCTGGCCGTCGCCGCGCGCCGTGGGGATATCGACCTTGCGCCGGATGGGCAGGAAGGTATGCGTCTTCATGGTCTTTCTCCGTGCTGTTGCGGCCTATTGCGAGGCCGCGCTGATGTCGGGGCCGGAGTGGCCACCGATTTACCGAATGTAGCAAATCTCCACCAACACGCAAGCGGGTTTTTGTGGTGTAGTTTGAATAGTAATAGTTTGGTACTTCTGTCAAGACGGTACCCCAAAAGACAAAGGACCGGCCTTCGCAACTTGCGAAGGCCGGTCCTTTGTATTTCAGAAGGCCGGTCCTTTGTATTTCACCGGCAACGCCCCCAGTGGACCAAGGTTGCCAAGTCCCAAGACAGCCGAGCCGTCAGACACTACCGCTACACTATTCCGGACGCTCGTATATTCACGAGCATCTTTGGGTTTTTTGGCGAGGTGTGTCGATACTGCCCCGACCCCAGGGGTATACATCGTGCTCCAGTCGGTGACAGTCTCCAGCTTGCCCTTGGCCTGCACTTCAATCTTACCTTTGAGTTTCTTGTGCAGCTTGAGAGCCAACTGGTTGTAGTCGGGTTTTGGTTTTTTGGTAGCCATAGAAATGATGCGCTGCTATTACAATATGTAGATAGTATACGCCACCGGGGGAACGCCGCCAATTTCCTCACGGAAATTGGCGGCCGTTCCTCCCCACACCCCTACCCATTCATTCGATATTCTTTCTCTAGACCCCGAGCCAAAGCCACAATGTCCGCTGCGACAATCTCTCCATACTGCTCTTTGAGACGGAGTGTAATTGAAGTGACGTCTTCAGGTGTGTCACTCCCGTAAATTTCGAGGGCAGTCCGGACTACTACTTCTCGCAATTCTTTGATCCGCGCTGTCTCTGGCAGATGCGCTCGTTGTTCGGTCGCTTTGTCAAAGAGAACGTCCAGCCGCTCGCGCACCGAACCCTCATTTATTTCTACCTGATTCCCCTCTCTATACTGATCTGGATGTTCTTGATTCATAGCTATCTACGTTGCAATATCCCTAATTATACAAAAGTCGCACCGACAGAACAAACGAAAAAACCCGACCATCACTCTTTTCTTCGTTACTGTATGTAACGTGAGTGTGGAAGGGTAGTATGGGGAGCTCTGCCAGCTCCCCGGATAGTCGCCTCCATAGGCTTGCAGTCGCGGAGGCAGCGTACAGGTCATAGACCTGCGTTTCTGCGATCCCTGGGCAGAATCGGTGCATGCGGTGTCAGCTCGTGAGCTGGACCGAATGCCGAATCAGGGTCGCCGATAGTTCAGCGCGCGTGGATGCCGTCCCCGATCTCGGTCGCATCCGTGCGCTCGCCCAGGTCGTCGATCTGGGCGCTGGTGCCGTCCTCGTCCTTGTTGATCGTCACGCCGGTGCCGCCGACGCCCTCGAGGAACTGGCTGTAGGAGCGCGCCGAGCCCGGATCGTGGGTGTAGCGGCCGAACAGCATGGAACGGATGGGATTGAGCATGTCGTATCCTCCGAAGAAAAGCGATTGAAGTTGCGGTCGAAAAACGACGACTTGTGAAAGGACTTGACGCGTCCCCCACTGGGCCGTCGTTTCTTCCTCCCCCTCTTGGGTTTGGATAATCTGAAAATACCAAACTCACAAAAACGCGCAAGTCTTTTTCTGTGGTGTAGTTTGAATAGTAATAGTTTGGTACTTCTGTCAAGACAGCACCCCAAAAGACAAAGGACCGGCCTTCGCAACTTGCGAAGGCCGGTCCTTTGTAACTTGTATATTATTATAGACAAGCAGAGCGCGAGCGAAGCGAGCGCTCCTTCGTTAAATTCTTGCTAGAATAGACCTCATGCAACCACACGACCAACTCACTGATCATTTCCGCATCGACGCGCCCCACCAAACCGCCTTAAAGAAACTACGGATTGCCACGGTCGAAGATTTGCTCTATCACCTCCCCGCCCGCTACGAGGACATCAGTGATGTGCAGTCGGTGGCAGGATTACATAAAGACCAAGACGCCATCGTCTACGGCCAACTCTCTGGGCTTAAAACCCGCAAAGCGTGGAAAAGCCGCCGCCCAATCGCCGAAGGCTACATCGAAGACGGCTCAGCCAAAATAAAAATCATGTGGTTCAACCAGCCATACATGGCCAAAATGTATAGCGACGGGATGTATGTAAAAGTGGCGGGCAAAGTCACCGGCAGTGGCGAGAAGCTCTATATCGCCAACCCGGAAGTCGAGAAGCTGGATGCGCTGCCGGTAGATCGTCACGATTCAATCTTTAAAGGGACTGACGCGCTGACCGACGAAACAATCTATCCGGTCTACCGCGAGTCCAAAGGTGTCACCAGCAAGTGGTTGTATCACACGGTGTTGAAGTGTTTTGAAAAAGGTGTTCTGAACACCATACACGACCCCATCCCTAAAGCGATTCTTAATACATACAACCTACCCGAACTATCCACCGCACTGGTGTGGGTACATTCACCCAAAAAAGCGGAGCACGCCACCAGCGCTCGCAAGCGCTTCGCCTTTGAAGAAGTGTTTTATATTCAGGTACAGAAAGCGCAAGAACGAGCAGCCGTCAGCGCCGCCACGACATACAGTTTCAAAACCACCAAGCCCCACATCAAGGCCTTCACTGATCGCTTCCCCTTCGCGCTTACCAAAGCCCAAACCGACGCTATTGCCGCCATCCTCGCAGACTTTGGCGGCAACCACGCTATGTCCCGCTTACTCGAGGGTGACGTCGGCAGTGGCAAGACGGCTGTCGCCGCCACCACCGCCTACGCGGTCGCCACGTCCCGCCCTCCCGAAGGCACCAAACTTTCCCCTACAAAAACTACTGTAGGGGTTGGACCCCTTAATAAAAAAAATATTCCAAAATCAGACGATTTGGAGTGGGGGAATTTGCAAGTGGCGTACATGGCCCCCACCGAAATCCTCGCCAAGCAACACTTCGAGAGTTTTATCGAATACTTTCATCACCTGCCGATTCAGATTGGTTTAATCACCGGTAGCGGGTGCCAAAAATTCCCCAGCAAGCTTGATCCAACCAAACCAACCAACATTTCCCGCGCCCAGCTGTTGAAATGGGTCAAGAACGGCGAGATTCCTATTTTGATTGGTACGCACGCGCTCATATATAAATCAGTGGAATTCAAACATTTAGCCCACGTGATTATCGATGAGCAACATCGCTTTGGTACTGGCCAGCGCAAAGCGCTGGCCAAAAAAGACACTCGGATGCCGCATCTGCTCTCGATGACGGCCACTCCCATCCCGCGTACCCTCGCCCTCACTATCTATGGTGACCTAGACATTACCCTCCTCGATCAGATGCCGGCCGGCCGCAAGCCGGTCAAAACTGAAATCATCGGACCAGGCGGACAAAAGGCCATGTACGAGCATGTCCGCTCGGAACTAGCGGCCGGCCGGCAAGCCTACGTGATCTGCCCGCGAATAGATGAAGCTGACCCTGACCAAGCCAGTGCACTACGTCTCAAGAGCGTCAAAGCCGAAGCTAAACGACTCAAAGAAAAAGAATTTCAGGAATACACCGTTGGCATCCTTCACGGCAAAATGACGCCGGCGGAAAAAGACAAGACGATGCTGGCGTTTGCCGAGCACAAAATTGACGTTCTTGTCGCCACCAGCGTGGTTGAGGTCGGCGTCAACGTCCCCAACGCCACCAACATCATCATCGAAGGAGCCGAACGCTTCGGCCTCTCACAACTCCATCAGCTCCGTGGTCGGGTAATTCGCGGTACGCACCAGCCGTACTGCTTTGCTGTGACTGAAAGCAAAAGCGACAAAACCAAAGAACGGCTTAAAGCCCTCAAGACTGCCAAGAACGGCTTTGAGCTGGCTGAGCACGATTTACAGTTTCGTGGATCAGGCGAGTTATACGGTCAGAAACAATCCGGTCTGTCTGACTTGGGCATGGAAGCAATCAAGAACCTCAAACTGGTCGAAGCAGCACGAACCGAAGCCCGCAATCTAGTCGAACACCACTCCGACCTCGCCCGCGACTTCCCGCTTATCGCCCACAAAGTCGCTCACACTGGTGAGGCGTTGCATATGGAGTAAACTCTCGCTGCTGAGCGATTACTCCGGTCTGGACGTGAGTTCAGAATTTCTGCTGTCATTGAGACACAGAATAGGTGGGAGGAAATCAAACAGACACTCAAACTCCATCTAAGCTACTGTGCATAAATTTGCTTGAATACAATTTATAAAAAGAAGGACCGCCCCCGAGAAGGAGACGGTCAATTGTCCGGTCGCACCTGCTATGAAGGATTAATATTGTTCCGGTGCCTGGAAGAAGACGAAGTCGTAATCGTCAGGGTCAGGCGTCCCAATCCGACGGAGCTCAACCCAGCCGGCATCTGGAACATCGCGAGCGAGCCTTCGCTCACTCCACCCTCTATGTTCCAACCACTCCCAATTTGGTCGAAACATTCGATTGACCCGATCGCACAAATCGAGGTAGAGCTCAGGCACCGCTGAGAGACCTCGATCTAAGAGCGGTTTGACCACATCCTCACGTATGCGGCCCATCTCGACCATGTGCCGATCGTCTTCCAGCTGCTCTCTTACGCTTTTCTGCGAATAGTGAGGGGCCTCTTCTGTGAACCAGGGTTTGTACGAATCGTTGGGTGAGAATGCCAGCGCTTCGCGGAACGCAGTTCGAAACGGCACGTGACCCACTTCACCCGGGCGTTTGGCCGCATTGACGAACGTGCAAGCCGTCAGCCACTCTGCTTCCTCGCCCGGATATACACCCTCGTTTCCATAGAGAATGGTATGGGCCACGAAGAGTGCGACAATGCCATACACCTCCTCGCTGTGTTCCTCGATTATCTCCGCCTCCTCTTCCTGAGGCGTCTGTTTGAGATACGTTTCATAGATGTCGTATCTCCAGTCGGCCACCATGAAAACGATCGCAGCAAGGACGAGTAGGCTCAAAAGAGCAACAATCGATCTCAGCATTACTTTCCCCTGTTTTAATCAAGCTGCTATTGCAGCAGAGCTACCGTCATTAGCAGCTCTTCCAGAAAAATTATGTCACGAAATACAAATTTTGCAAGTCTAGGATTTTTTTAAGGTAAGTTGTTTGTCGCTTTCTACTACTCGACTTGAAGTGAAAACCACTTCCAGTGCACCGTGATAAAGGTTGTTAGGTGACGGCAAAGCAGCGAGCGCAGCACAAGCATCCAAGCGGATATCTGCTGCAATGAACGCTGCACAAGTGAGCTCTGAACAAAACCAAGCTTGGGGGTCCTTCGCTTCAAACCAAAAATCGTACGGTTCACCTAACCGTCGTTCTAGAAAAGTAGTTATGACTTCTTGTTGGATAGTGTTTAGACCGGGCACTCGTACAATGGCCATGGTGTCGTATTCAGAGAATAGATCAATGAACTTAATCTTTTCTACCCCTTTGGCATACGCATGTACACACGTACCGTCTCCCACATACACTAATGAATGTGTGAACACACCTCGAATAAACAGCGAGCTGAGACGGCGATATTGACCAACCAACACTATGTCGCCCAGCTGCACCTGTGTAGATACTTGATTATACTCGGTTTGAGTCAAATAGTTTTTGCGCGGATTCCACCTAGTCACACCGATCTGATACAGTAGATTCACCACGGTAAATTCTAACCAGCCAAGCTGACTGTGAGCGTTTGTAATTAGTGTAAGACGTTTCCTCATAGTGCTATTGTACGCAAAGTATCATTATTCGACAGTCACAGATTGTTTCTTAAGGTAAAACCGCCAGTAGCTGAAAGTATTTGACATAAAGTAACAACTTTCAGCAAAAATAGTAACGGGTGAGAAAATCAAAACACTATATAATACTGCTAACGCAGTGCCGCCCATAAAAAATTTTCGCATCTGTTGTGGCTCCGAAGAAAACGCACCTAACGTACCCAAAATTCCCGCCAAGATTGAAACAATATCAAATGGAAATTGGTATATGACTACCCCCGCCAGCAAAATCACTCCGATGAACATATATTTCATATATGTATGTTGAATAAAAATGCTGACGAAAAAACGAACCGAACTAATAAGTAACACCGCCATGGCCACATAAGCACCGAGTAACCAAAACGTCACTGCAGCGAAAAGCTGAGTGGCTGATAGACAAAATAACGTATGCGAACGATTCTTAAACTGAAACGATGCAATGCCTAGCAAAAAAGACACCGCCGCAAATATTTGTGAGAGTAGAAACGTTGAGATCATTCAGACAGTGTAGCTTGGTTTTTCCGGCGATACCACCAATAGCCGGCGGCGCCGATGATGAGGAGCCAGAGGAGAATGGTGCCAAGTGGGAGACCGCGGCCGGGGATATCTACCCGGTCGAGGGAGCCGACAAGGTCGGTGGTATCGTTCGGTGGGGCGGCGGCGAAGCCGCCGCCTGTCGTATCAACACGCTCTGAAAAATCAACAATTTCCGGTTTCTTGAAACGATCTGCGCCTTCGCCTTCTATTCCAATCACTTCCCCGTCTTTGGTCACCGAAATAAATGTATCAGGCGCACCGTCGCCAGTATTATCGTGCGCTTCGAACTCGAGAAATTCACCGTTATACGTGAGCCAGGTATCAAACGCACCATTGCCATCATAATCATGTGCCGAAGCAACAAGCGCATCGGCCGAGTAGTACAATTCCCCTCCTTCGATCTGTGTTAGTTCTTCGTAGACTACAGTCAATTCCCCGATCTCTAGCGTGCCCGGCGCTTCGGCGAGGACAACATATGGCACGAGAAGAATGAATAAAATATATTTCATACTAATTATCTACATCACTACATTGTTTCAATAATCCCAGCTGCACCCGTTCGTACTCTTTGGCTTTCCAATCTTGGAGTTCGTTGTATTTGTTCGCGATAACAGCTTCGATGGTCCAAATTTGTCCACGCAACTGCGTACTCTCAGCGTAGCTCTCGGCCAACGCAGCATCGACGGCTTTGTTATCCAGATGTTGTGTACGCAAGATCGCCACTTCTTCGGGAGATATATCTGCACTCGGCACAACTGCGCCTTTGACGTCTTTCATTACTTGCTGCACCACCGCGGATGGATCACCCATACTCTCCATCACTTCTAGACTCGCGTTAAAGCGAATTGATTTTAGTTTCCCTTGAATACTACCGTCACTCACCTGCAACTCTTTAATATGTCCTGGCGCATTGGCCTGAACTAACTTCATACCCGCACCGAGCGTCTGTACCACATCAGCCGGATCAAGCAGCTTCTCGACTGAACCACCCGCTCCTTTTGCTCCGTCGATAGTGACGTACGTCACGTACGACAGTCGCCAGAAAGCTTTGAGGAGATTGGTTTTGATATTCTGGACCAAAGCGTCTTTGTATGCACGCAGCTCTAGTCGATACTCAGCCTGCAACTGCATCTGAGTTTCCAATTCGTAGACCTGCATAATCAAATCACCAATCTCATCGAGCACTCGATCATACTGCTGCACTTCACTACTCGCTTCGCTGACAGGAATCCGATTATCAAAATCTGAAAACTTCATCCAGTCATTCGCAAAATCTCGTTCAGCTTGCTGACATTCAGCGATGGCGGGGTCAGCCAGTTCGGAAGCGACACAGCGGCCATTTTGCATCACGTCGCCGTCAGTACAGTACGTACATTCCCAGGTATTTTTATCCCAATCGCCATCACGTAGTAGACATGACTCACCCATAGTCTGAATCTGCAGCCGGTTCCATTCCCGAAACTGACTTAAGACAAAATCTGCACTCGCACCTGAATCCATCTCTGCCCCACATTGATTATGAAAGGCGCATTTACAAAAACGCGGCTGAATTTCGGGACCGCAAAAGGCGTCGCGTACATCCGGGATTTTATACCGATTTGTCTCAGTCCCAGCCATCCCAATAAGCGGAGAAAGAAACAAAATAGCCAATAGCAACAATCTCATTCATTTACCCTACTCCGCCTCACTGGACTTGGCAAGATTGAGCCCCCCACTATTTCGCGGTATAGTTGGCCCACCCCACCGTCCTTAGCTCAGTTGGTTAGAGCGCGGAGCTTATACCTCCGTGGTCCCTGGTTCGAGTCCAGGAGGACGGACACGATGCAAAAAGACACCGCTATTGGCGTGATCTGGGATTATATGCAACTGGGCCACGTCCTTCAGCCCGCTGATTGTATTTTTCTCCTTGGTTCAAACGATGATCGGGTAGCCCAGCACGCAGCCAATCTATGGCACAACGGCCTCACACCCTGGCTTGTAATATCTGGTGACGGGACCAAGCATCAGAGCGAATTACTGCGCGACACATACGGCGGACAAACCGAAGCGGCTGTGATGGAGCAAATTGTATTGGCTGCTGGCATACCAGAATCAGTCATCATTATTGAAAACAACGCAAATAATACTGGTGAAAATTTTTCCTTTACTAGACCATTACTTGATGAACTCAACATTCCTACCAATCAAGTGATTGTGGTGCAAAAGCCGTATATGGAACGACGTTCCTACGCCACTGGAAAAATGCAGTGGCCAGAGAGTGAGCTGATCTTATCTTCCCCACCGTTCACTGATCTCGACAGCTACGTGGCTGACAAATTTGACCGAGACGAAATCATTAATATTATGGTCGGTGACCTGGAACGCATTAAAGTGTACCCGGCCAAAGGCTTTCAGATCCCGCAAGAAATTCCTGACGACGTCTGGAAATCATTTGAATACTTAGTAAACGAAGGTTATACCCAACATCTACTCAAAAATATATGAAGCATTTGATAACCACTGAAGATTTGCCCGTAGCCTGGCTCGATAACTTCTTAACTGAAGTACACCACCTCAAACAGGCATACAAACACGGTACCCAATCAGAAGCCTGGGAACCATATCGCAATGCTCTTGCTAACAAAATACTTGTCTCACTGTTTTACGAACCATCAACTCGAACCCGATTATCATTTGAGTCGGCGATGACGAGGTTGGGAGGTAGTGTAATTGGCACCGAAGCCGCCGGCATGTTTTCGTCTGCTGTCAAAGGAGAAACGTTGGAAGACACAATACGAGTCTGTGGTGGCTACGGCGATATATTAATATTGCGCCATAAAGCCACTGGCAGTGCTCGCCTCGCCAGTGCTGTTAGTACAGTCCCCGTCATAAACGCAGGAGACGGCCAAGGTGAGCATCCAACCCAAGCTCTTCTAGACTATTTTACTATCTGGGAAAATTTTAAAGACAAACAAAATCTATCCCTCACAGTAGTGGGTGACCTAAAGCGAGGACGTACTATACATTCCCTACTTCACCTAGTAAGCAAACTGTGCCAAACCCACTTGGCAAAAATTGCCCGGATCACCTTAGTCGCTCCAGCAGATCTAGCCTTACCAAAAAATATTTTCGAAACTTTGAAAAATAGTGGAGTTGAAGTTGTCATAGGCGACTCGCTCAATGAAGCGATTATGATGAGTAGTGATATTTTCTACACCACGCGAACACAAGCAGAACGCGAGGACTCTACTATTACGAGTACAGGAGACAGCTATGTACTTACCGACGCTCTCGCTGCTGCACTTCCAGAACACGCAATCATTCTGCATCCCCTGCCCCGAAATCAAGAACTACCAACAAACATTGACACCTTGCCTCAAGCCAAATACTTTACCCAGGCACAGAATGGACTGTTTGTAAGAATGACCCTGCTACTACAGATGTTGCATGCCTTATCTACGCCAACACCAGAAAAATAACTGTATCGACTGCTATACTTAGAGCGATGTCAAACATTCTCTACGGTCGTTGGTTTCATATTTCGCTAGCTGGCGGGCTGATTATCGTAGCGCTCGGTTTATTGATTCAAATCTTTAAGACTCCGGAAGTACCGCGAGTGTCTACTGCAGTAGAACGTGGTTCAGTAGCGCAAATTGTTTCGGTCTCAGGAGTAGTGGAGGCAGAAGATCTGGCACAACTGGCATTTCCAACCACTGGTATTGTACGGGAGGTACTGGTTGAGAAAGGTTCACGAGTGGAAGCTGGCGATGTGTTAATCAGCTTGACACAAAGTTCCCTCTTGGCCGACCGAACTGATGCTCTCGCAGCACTCACAGCCGCCCGAGCCGACCGAGACGAGCTGATTGCTGGCCCCCGCGAGGAAGCGCGGATAGTCACCGCAACTGAAGTAACAAACGCGATGCAGTCACTCGAGCGCATCACCAGTGAGCAAGCCGAGAAAGTAGAGAATGCCCGAAAAGCCCTGCTATCTAATAGTCTGATAGCCCTCACAGACGACGGGAACGAATCAGCGGCCCCTCCTACAGTGACCGGTACCTACACATGTGATACTGAGGGACTGTATACATTAGCAGTCTATGCCTCCGCTGCCCGGTCTGGGTATTCATATCAACTCAGTGGCTTGGAATCTGGTATATATCCAGCTACAACCGATCAATCCGCACCACTTGGTTCGTGTGGTCTCCGTATTCAATTTGCGACTGACCAATATGACAATAGTCAGTGGACCGTCCAAATCCCCAACACCACTGCCCCGACTTATACCACACTGAAAAACGCCTATGATCTTGCCATTGAACAAGCCGAGAACGAAATTGCTGCTGCTGAAAATGCCCTCCTCCTTGCCAAGCAACAAGCAGAACTCACCAACGCCGAACCAAGAACTGAAGCCTTAACCAGAGCCAACGCCGCTGTCGCACAAGCCGCTGCCCGACTCGCACGCATTGATGCGGAATTGGGCGACAGGATTTTAGTCGCTCCCTTTGCCGGCATCATCAGTGCAATTGATATTTTGCCTGGCGAGACAGTAACCGCTACTCCGGTCATAACCTTGATTGCAGAAAACGCGTACGAACTAACTGCCCGGATTCCTGAGATTGATGTCACCAAAGTACTCGAGGGACAACGCGCTGAAGTGCTATTTGATGCCAAAGACGATACATTGCTTGACGCGACAATTACCTTTATCTCCCCTACCGCAACCGAAATAGACGGCGTCGCCTACTACGAAGCTATCTTGGAACTGAATGAACCACCAACCTGGTTACGGTCAGGTCTGAACGCTGATGTTGATATTATAGTCGCTGAAGCAACTGATACGCTCCGGGTGCCGAAACGTTTCGTAAAAGAAACTGATGGTATCTTTACCGTACTACAACGTCGCGGCAACATATTTGCGACAACGACCGTCGATATTGGTTTGGTCGGCAACGACGGTTTTATTGAAATTATTGGTATCGCCGAGGGCGACATTCTAATTGCTCCATAATATGCGTGCGCTACGAGTTGGAATATTGCTTGGATTCAGGCAGATTCAGCGAGCCAACATCTGGACAACCCTACTCATTATTTTTGTGATGACGCTGACGTTCTTAAACTTGATCGCTGTGTCTGGCATTTTAGTTGGTTTGATCGCTGGCGCTGAACGGGCGGTGCGAGAAGAATCGTTGGGCGACATCATTATGACTGCTCGCGACGATGAAGATTTTATCATCGAAACAGAGACGGTGATTCGAGAACTCGAGGCCTACCCTGAAATCAGCGCTTACTCAGTTCGGTACGAATCTGGTGGCGTACTCGAAGCTAATTACAAAGAGCGTAGGGACTTACGAGGCGAGCGTGATATTGCAAACGTTAGAGTAACTGGTATCGACCCTGCCAAAGAGGATACGATGAACAACTTGGCTGACGTGGTCATAGACGGAGAGTATTTAGACCCTGACGAAGAAGGCTTTATTTTACTTGGAGCACTCTATACCGCTGAATACGCTGAGAACTTCGGTGATATTTTTGAAACGGTCTCAGGCGTGAAGCCCGGCGATACCGTTCGACTTGATGCCGGCAACGTCAGCAAAGAATTTACGGTCAAAGGAATAGTGCAATCAAAAGTTGACGAAGTATCACTCAATACCTACATCCCCGAACGCGAGTTTCGCCGACTCTTCAACCGCATTGACCGTAATGCGGATCAAATCGTGATTCGCGCTGAGAACAATGACGCAGTGAAAGCAGCCATGGTGTCTAGTGGACTGGATGAGTATGCCAAAATTCAGACATACGATGAAGGTAAACCAAAATTCATTACTGATATAAAAAACACGTTCAATATCTTAGGAACGTTTATTGGTTCAATCGGCATCGTGGTCGCTTCTATCACTATTTTTATTATTATATTTATTAATGCCTTGTCTAGAAAACGGCAAATTGGGATTTTGAAAGGTATCGGTGTGCAACGGCAAGCCATCGAAATTGCATACGTGTTACAAGCCGCCTTTTACGCGCTCACCGGTTCACTACTAGGAGTACTACTGACCTATGGATTTTTAATCGGTTACTTTGAAGCCAACCCAATCAACTTTCCGTTTAGCGATGGCATTTTAGTAGCAGGACCAGCCGGTACCGCGATTCGCTTTGGCGTATTGTTTATCATCACACTGATTGCTGGATTCTTGCCGGCGTGGTTAATAGTCCGTCAAAATACCCTTAACTCAATCCTAGGCCGAAAATAAAAATGAAAAAATGAGCGTCAGCGATTATTTTGAATGTTGTTCTGAATTCGCTCCAGTCCTCGGGCGAATTCCTGGAACCATAAATCCAACGCTTGGTTAAAACTTTATACGATATACTATAGAGTTATGTCCATTATAATCGCAAAAAATATCCACCGTAAGTTTGGCACTGGCAATTTGGTAGCACATGTTCTTAAAGGCATTGATCTGGAAGTACAAGAAAATGAATTTATCGCCATCATGGGAAAATCAGGTGCTGGTAAATCAACGCTGATGTATCAACTCTCGGTGTTAGATGAACCGACTGAAGGAACGGTTATCATCGATGGCACTGACGTCACCAAATTGTCCGAGGAAGCACAAACCACCTTCCGTCTTGAAACCCTCGGCTATGTATTTCAAGATTATGCGCTTGTACCCGACCTCAGTGCTGAGGAAAACATTATGATTCCGTTACTAATGCGCGGTGACGTGTGGAACGATGCCAAGCTGAAAGCGCGCGTATCGTTGGACGAAGTCGGACTCGCTGGTAAGTATCTCAATTTACCAGCTGAACTTTCAGGTGGTGAACAACAGCGGGTAGCAATCGCCCGCGCGGTGGCTGGCAAACCAAAGATAATTTTTGCTGACGAGCCAACTGCCAACCTCGATACCGTTTCTGGTACACAAGTGATTGATTTATTAGCGCGACTACACGATGAGACCAACCAAACCATCGTCATGGTCACCCACGAACGTGAATATGCTCTCGGTTGCGACCGCATCGTCCATATGGAAGATGGCCTCGTAGTTGATATTGAGCAACTTCGCTAAACAATATAAAAGCCCGGCGCCGTAGGCGCCGGGCTTTTATATTATTCTCTTCTCCTACTGCAAACCAGCTAGTAACGCTTTTACTTGAGTAATCAAAGCAGTGATTTGATTACCTAGATTAGAAGTTGAAGCACCAAGTACATCACCAGTAGCTGGTACGCAAGTGTACTCCCACATTCGTAACACGCTCTGTGCTGCCACAGCGTCAGATACCCCAAGATTTTCTGCAGCTTCATGCAAGACACCTACGCTCTCACTGGCTGGCTTATAGTGTGCAGTCGCCTCAGCTACCCCTGATTCACAGGCTGATATTTGTATTTGACAGCCAGTTCCGTATCCACTGTAATGATCACCCACTTCACCATTCGCTCCACACTCATAGTGATCGCCACCAAAGTCTGAATTAAGATCCCACATACCGTAACACACTACTTCTCCAGTGTTGACGCTGGTTGACGGCGGGTTATTGCACGCCATGCGGTTATATCCCGGCGCGCTATTCATCAGTTCAGATTCACCTTGAATATAGATTTGATCAGTCGTGAAACTTGATTCTGTAATTGCAAGTTGCTGTACAGAATTGTCATCCAAGATAAATTGGAATGGACTACGTAGTCGTGCCTGATAATTTCCATCATCTTCTGGCATTACTTCAACAGTCAAGGTGAAGGTTTCTGTATCATCCTCGTCAATTACATATCTACCACTTGACTTACTAGCAGTAGAAGATAGCTCTCCTGTCACCGAAACAAACTCACTGTCGTCCTGTGCAGTACCATTCATCAGAACATCGTAGATCAACTCGCCGTCTTTTCCACCACCCGCACCACTGAATTGTGTAGCAGTATCAATGTATACATCACCGTCTATTGCTGTGACTTCAAATTCGATCTCGAAGCGACCAGACTGTCCGCTGCCAACGTCTAGCAGTGTGGCCGAATCATCAAGTGGACTTACTCTCACATATGGTTTGTCGTTTACTATTGATCGCTTAATGATTGTAATATCTTCGGTAATATCATCGGTATCATTTGGATCATCACAGCGCAAGGTAAGGGTGACTGACTGACCGACCTGCGGCTCTTGGATGTTAGCTCCTTCGCGCTGTTCGTTGTAGTCGAGCGGCGTTGCGTAGCGCGGGTCAACAAGTTCACAGTCAGTGACACCTTCCGTTACCCACCGCAACTGCACTTGGTCGCCATCGTCGATAGTAAGGCTGTCTGCGACATAGCTCGTGTTTTTGGTTTCATTACGCGCCTCAAGCACAATACTGGCTGACGAAGATTCGCCATTTATCAGTCGGAACGTATGTGTGTTTCCTACTGCTGCTCCCGTCGCCACCACGTCATCAAACCCTTCACCGATAGCGTATTCCACTGACACGCTCATGCGAGTTCCATCAACAGCCGGTGGTAATTCTTCAGTAATGACGAACACTTTAACTGTTTCTGAAGAACCGGCCGCAATGACGATGTCACCGCCGTCGATAGCTAATGTAAATATATCACCGACAGTCGACAGCCTGTCAGGCACGATTATCTCACCGGCCACTTGAAGCTCAACTTCGTCCACGATATCAAGTGGCGCAACCCCCGTAACATCAAAGTCAAGTGCTAGGTCAGACAATTCAATGTCGTAACTACTTTCTGTTGCATCCAACTCAAACGCAAAGACTGACACTGTCAACTCATCATCTTCGTTAAAGTAGAACGTACTGGCCGCCGGGTCATTGCTTGAAGGACGGATGACCAAACTGTCTGCAAGTTCTGGAACTACCCGGAAGAGGACCGGGGCACTCGAATGGAGCTGTTCACGGACGGAAGAACCATTGGCGGCTGTCTCAAGCTTTTGTGCTGACAACTTCCAAGCTCCGACTGGGGCCGTAGCTTTAATCGAACCGGCAATCACAATCTGCGCTGTGCCTGGATTGATTGGAATCGCCAGCGATGTGAATTGCAAGTAATTATCAGATCCATATTCGTCGCGATTTTCCCAGTCATTTACACTGCCAGCTGGACGTTCTGCCACTTTATCACCGTTTACCCATAGACTCACGTCAGAAAAAGTATCCCACGGGAAGGGTGCGACATTATTGTCACCACTCGACGACCTCATCCCAATCATCAGAGAATCTATATACCGTCCGGCCTGTGTAGAACTGACCTCAATCTCGAAGAGAATCCTGTCATCTCGACCGGCCATTGCGGTCTCATCGAGGGGAATCGTAGCTAATCGTGTCGTGCCGACCGCTACGTCATCTGGATCTTCATCTTCTGTTCCAGATAAGCAAAGTGCATTGGCTTTCGCTCTGGTCGCAGCATCAAACCGTCCCGTTGGGTTAACCAACCCTAGTGGACTTAAAATGTCGCTACGATACTTCACTTGAAACTTTGATACCGCGTTTGCTGTCGCACTGCCATAGTACGTTGTCTCGTTACCGGGCGAACCAAAACCAGTGGCGGCAATGACCGTGTCAGCGTTTCCGTTGAGAAACTTTTGCAATACTTCAACGTCGTCGCCACTCATACCGATGGATAAATTGCGTTCCCAGGTATACGGGCAAGTTGACGTTGTGGGTGTTCCGCCACCTCCGGAACCGGTTCCCTCAAGCTCACCGATTCTCGCCATAAGTGCTTGAACGAGTTGGGTGAGCGCAGCAATCTGCGCTTGGAGTTCGGTGACCGTCTGAGCCTGTGCCGGTCGTGGTGCTATCGCCACGGTACTCACAAGACCAAATGCTAAACCACTGATAATAAGCATCGGGATAATGAATGTTCGTTGTAATGACATACGCGTTGTTAGGTGACAATATATAAAGAAAGGTCGTCCCACTTTGGGGCGACCTCCATTACCAGTACTATATCCTATTTAGAGACCCTACAATCTAATAACTGTGGAAAGAATGAGGCCGGTCCCTTTAGGGACCGGCCATTCTTACGCTCAACGAGAGCGTTGGTTCAAACGTACCAAACGCAACTCGCACCGTGAGCCGACCATCCCACCACTCAAAGCAGAGTAGTGTGCCATGGTTGTCATACACCCAGGTGTGAACCTTATGGTGCAGAGACACAATCGTCGAACCTTCGGAAGGTTCCAGCAAGCATTGCAGATTACCCTGCAATATCACACTGTGACCACCGTAAGTACCATCAGGCATGTTCATTCCTCCCTTTAAGAACATGGTTCCACTGAGACAAAGTAAAAACAAAATCCGCCTCAGGAGGCGGATTTTGTTACTGTGTGGAAACAATCAACAAACGCTACCTCCTAGTGCGGATAGTAGTGGCGGAGGAAGTAAAGCTGCTCCAGGTTGTTTGTCGTTTGGTAAGTCGCATTGCCTATAATAATAGCGAAAAAAATATAATTGTCTACTGTAGACATGTAAGAAAAGCGGCCCTGACGGGCCGCTTTTCAGGTAAGCTTTATGCATTAGCCGAACCAGTTCCTACTGCTCCAGACTTTGTCTCCAGCGCTTTACTCGGATCACCAATTCGCTCTTCGGCTTCTCGTTCGTCTCGGTAGATATCATTTATTTCCACACCCAGTTGTTTCAAGAGTATTTCGTATTCTTCTCGTTCGAGCGTTTCAACTTCTACTAGTTTTTCTGAAATTACATTAAGTGCCTGGCGGTGCTCAGTGAGAATTTCACGCGCTTTATCTTTTCCGGCCTCAATTAGTTTTGCTACTTCGTCGTCAATCGCTTTGGCCATTTGTTCCGAGTATCCACGATCTTCGCTCAGAGCTCCACCAATCAATCGTCCCCCCGTTCCCTCAAGTGCGACTGGACCAAGGCTACTCATACCATATCGAGTCACCATATCGCGCGCCAGGTTAGCTACTACTTGGAGATCATTAGAGGGACCGGTGGTTAAATCGCCAAAGACCATTTCTTCGGTCACGTAGCCCCCCAAAGTCATGGCAATATCATCGATGAATTCTTTCTTGGTGTGCATCCGGCGATCTTCATCTGGCAACTTCAACGTATATCCAGCCGCGCGCCCCCGTGAGATGATTGAGATTTTCTGTACTGGATCAGCGTATGGTAATACCGATGCCACCAGGGCGTGTCCAACTTCGTGATACGCTGTCACTCGACGTTCCTTACGAGACAACACGTGACTTTTTCGTTCTGGACCAAGCATCACTCGTTCGATGGAACGAATCAAGTCAAACTGTCCAACTGTTTTTCGATTTTCTCTGGCGGCCAACAGCGCTCCCTCGTTCATCAGTGACATCAAGTCAGCGCCCGAGAAACCAGGTGTCCGTTGCGCGATGATTTCCAAATTAACATCCTCAGCCAATGGCTTTTTACGTTTGTGGACATTGAGAATTTCGATGCGATCTTTACGGTCTGGCAAATCGATCGTAACGCGACGGTCAAAACGACCAGGTCGCAACAGCGCAGTATCGAGTACATCAGGACGGTTGGTAGCGGCCATAATGATGACTTTTTCACTTGGCTCAAATCCATCCATCTCCACCAAGATTTGGTTGAGCGTTTGTTCTCGTTCGTCATTACCACCACCCATGCCTGTCCCGCGCGACCGTCCAACTGCGTCAATTTCATCAATAAAGATGATGGCCGGTGCGGCCTTTTTAGCCATCTGGAATAGGTCCCGTACTCGGCTAGCCCCCACCCCGACAAACATTTCTACGAACTCCGAACCAGAGATTGAGAAAAACGGCACCCCGGCCTCCCCCGCTACTGCTCGCGCCAACAATGTTTTCCCGGTTCCTGGTGCCCCCATCATCATGACTCCCTTTGGAATCTGTGCACCAATGTCCAAGAATTTTTTCGGATTCTTGAGAAAGTCAACAATTTCTTCTAAGTCTTGCTTAGCTTCCTTGGCACCGGCCACGTCTTTAAAGGTGACACGGTTGGCCGTATCATCTGGATCAATGACCCGAGCTTTACTACTACCAAAGCTCAAGGCTTGCATCCCGGCACCCTTGACGGACCGAGTAAAAAACCAAATCAAAATTCCCAAGAATACGAGCGGAAAAATAAACGGCGCAAATTGTCCGAGCCAATAAGAAAAACCAGTCTCACGCTGGACATCGATAGTAATAGCTGCGATTTGTTCGGTAGATACTCCAAGGTTTGTCAAAGACTCCGATACCGCAGCATCAGTCTCGCGCTTGGCTTCACCTGGATTGCGCGTGTCATCAATATACTGTACTTCAAGTACTGAACCACGGACGATAATTTCACGCACCTCCCCTGCTTTTACCTGGCCCACCACGTCAGACAGCGTCAGTTCTTCTGGCTCGACTTGAGATTCACTTATATATGAGAAAGCCGTCACTACAAAAATAAGTAGCAACAGGGTCGACAACATATTATTCCAAAAGTTGCCTGGACCGAGCGGCACTTGCTTCCGCATATCGCTCATCTTTGGCACTTTCATACCAGACTTTTTTTCACTGCCCTTTTTCTTCTTATTGTTGTCAGCATCAGACTCATTAGTCGGTTCGGGCGTCGTATCAGCAGACGCTTTTTCGGTTACAACCGGTTCATCGTTGTTGTTATTTAATTCTTTTGTTGGTTCACTCATAGCTCGGCCATTATACAGAAATAAGGCTATTTTGCGAGCAATTTGCTATAGTACTTCCTATGAAGAACTACGCCGTGCATCGCCGCGCCAAGTTTGATTACGAGATTCTCGATACCTACGAGGCTGGATTGGTATTGTCTGGCCAGGAGGTAAAGGCAATCAGAGCTGGCAAAGCCAAACTCGAAGGTGGGCACGTAGTGGTACGTGGCGGTGAAGCATACGTGGTTGGGATCAGTATCGCTCCCTACCAGCCAGTCAATATGCCAAAAGATTATGAATCAGACCGCGTGAGGAAACTGTTGTTATCAAAAAAAGAACTAGCGGTAATCGAAACCAAGACCGAGCAACGTGGTTTGACAGCAGTGCCACTTCGATTGTATAATCATGGACGGACTGTAAAGCTCGAAATCGCGGTGGTCCGGGGGAAAAAATTGACCGACAAGCGTCAGTCAATCCAAGCCCGTGACACAAAGCGTGATATCGAGCGAGAGATGAAACAGAAG
Organism: uncultured Candidatus Saccharibacteria bacterium; assembly: GCA_964352875.1. Classification (GTDB taxonomy): domain Bacteria; phylum Patescibacteriota; class Minisyncoccia; order Phycocordibacterales; family UBA918; genus OLB19. The sequence goes on along the minus strand of CAYGTP010000011.1, from coordinate 1,504 downwards.
ATGGAGTAAGGTAATGCTTGAAGGTGAACAAATGCCTTCTGATACAGATCTGGAACGGATCAAACAAGAATTGGAAGCCCAACAAAAACCAGAGATGTGGCGTACCTCGAATGGTTCATGGCTGCCAGGAGATGTAGACGGCGACCCTGTGGCCCACCTGCCCATAAATGCAGTCCCGACTGGAGATTGACATGGGACAAGAATGGTGGACGGCCGAGGCGAGAATCATGCCTCGTATGCCAGAATTTCTCCGACGAATTTTGATCCGTTGGAGATGGCTTGAGCCCCAACACGAATCGACTGGTTCTCAAGCAGATACGCCGGTCGACAGAGCGCGCGAAACAGGACTGTGAGCGCCCCAGCGCTCACATCCACCCCTTCTCTGTACTTTGAAATATATAATATATGTACACATACTTCCCCGCACCACTTTTTGGCTCACTCCACAAGAGTAGACGAGTTGCAAAAGTAAAAAAGTGGTGCGGGGGATGCTAGGCATCGACGGTTAGTCGCGCCCAGTGTGTGCAGTGTCGAAATTGACTATATTTCGTTAAGAAGAGTCACCTTGTATTTGCAAACAAAGCAATACCAAGTCCTTACGCTAACGCGTTTGGATTCGCACCCGCTGTAGCGTAACTATACGCTCGCCGGTGCGACGCTCAACTATCTGAGGTCTCATATGATAGTTCGGGTGGAATAACCATGAGACTTTGGAAACCCTTGTCGTTGTCATAGGTTTCTAAGATTTGTGCAACTCGAGTCAGTAGTGTTTTGTCACTCCTATAGCTACCGACTTTAAATTCAAGGAGTAACTACACACTGTAGAGTCACATCTGGACCACTAATTCGGACGGGGGTTCAATTCCCCCCATCTCCACATCTTGGGACTCGTTGGCACCAACGAGTTCAAATACCCTTACAGGTAGCGACAATTTAGCGGTTCCAAACCCATTTTGGCTGCTATACGCTACCTGCTCGGCAAAGACTAGCTTCAGTGCTAGTCTTTTGTCGTTTATACCACCAGAAACCCAATAATTATAAGGGCTTTTGAGTACGCCGAAAACTTCATCTAATGCGGTTCCAAAGTCTTCCCTTATCACTGTCTGTTTCTCTACTTTCTCTGCTAACAATAATTCCTCACTTGAGAGTTTCTCTATTTGCTTTTCATAAACCTCCGCAAGTTTTTCACTCTTGGCTTTTGCAGCACGTAAGCTTAATGACTCAATTTCACTCTGGATTGAGATCAACCGCTTTTCATTGACTTTTATGCTACTGCCTTGCTCACTCAATTTCTTGTCCCACCGCTTCTGAAACAATGCTTTAGTCAACTGTAATGCTTCACTTGTTGGAGCAACTTCTCTCAATAGTTCTTCAAAATTATCTTCTATCTCTTTCTTCCTGATGCTCTTGTTCCCTACAACACAACTTTTTTTCTTACATCTGTAATAATGAAAGGTACCCCTTTCGTTGCACACCGTTTCTAAATGTTTATCATTAAGAGACT